>JBDUCF010000084.1:0-9187 GCA_040003545.1 Pyrinomonadaceae bacterium
CGCGGACTTTGTTCCAGGCGATAAGATTCGAGAAGCTGTCGCTTTGATCGCGGTAGGCGAGATAGTCCTGGTACGAGAAGAGTCTCTGACGCTCGCCGTTTCTGTTCGTCCCGCCAAAGTTGACCAGGCGATCCGGATCTTTGAGAGGCAGAGGTTTGAGAACGAAGGCATCGAAGACGGTGAAAAGCGCCGCATTGACTCCGATTCCCATCGCCAGAGTAATCACGGAGGCGGCGGTGAACCCGCGATGCTTCCGCAAAGCGCGCCAGCCATAGCGAATGTCTTCCAGCACCGTTCTCATAAGAATCTATTCGTAACGCAAGGCCACCAGCGGATCGACCTTCGTCGCGCGGCGCGCGGGCACATAACTCGCGAGCATTGCCACAGCCACAAGCAGCGCGGCTACCGTTACCAGCGTCAACGGATCGTATGGGCTGACTCCGTAAAGCTGGCTCGATACCAAACGCGAAAGCCAATAGCAACCAATCAGACCAAGACCCGTGCCCCAGGCAACCAACGACAGTCCCTGCCTCAGAATCAGTTTCAAGACATCTCTTTTTTGCGCCCCCAGCGCCATCCGTATTCCCACCTCGCGCGTACGCTGGGCCACTGAATAAGCCACCACTCCGTAAATCCCAACGGCAGTTAGTGTCAGCGCGAGCAAGCCGAAGACAACCAGCAGCAGGCTCTCCATTCGTTCGACATAGAGAGATCGTCCTACGTGTTCGAAAAGAGTTGTGATGTTGAAGATGGTAAGCGCCGGCTCGAGCGAGTGAAGCTGAGTTTGAATCGCCGGCGCGAGCTTGGCCGGATCTCCCGCAGTGCGCACCAACAAATTCATGCTGCTTCGATAGGACTGTGTCAGAGGCTGATACATTGCCAGCTTGGGCGCTTCGCGAAGATTGCGATATTTGGTGTTACCTGCAACTCCGACAACTTCAAAAGTTGCGCGGCCATCGTTGAAGCTGCGACCGACGGGATCTGTTCCCGGCCAGAACTTCTTCGCCATAGCCTCGTTGACGATGATTACTTTGGCGGACTTGTCTGTGTCGATCACTCGAAAGTCGCGCCCGCTGAGAAGTGGCAGGCCGGTCGTCTCGAAATAGCGCGGACTGGCGGAAACGATGTCGATGGAAACGTACTCGCCGACCGCCGGCTTTGTGCCATTGGCCGGCCGCTCCATACGGCTTCCACCTGCGGACACCGGCAGGGCGCTGGCGAAACTTACTGATTGAATTCCCGGGAACGCGGAAAGGTTTTCCAGGGCCGCTGCATAAAAATTCTTGCCGCGGCTCTCGTCATATCCCTGCAGGTCCATGTTTAGCGACATCGCCAAAACGTTGTCGCCGGTAAATCCCTTTTCGATCGACTGTAATTTCCACAAGCTGCGCACAAACACACCGGCGCCGGCAAGCAGAACCAGCGACAGCGTCACCTGAGTCACGACCAAAAGACTATGCAGCGATGGACCGCGGCGAAAGACCGGCGCCGTGGTTGAATCCTTGAGCACGCGCACCAGGTCTAATCTCGATGAGCGCAAGGCCGGTATCACACCGAACAGAAGAACGGTCAAAACCGAGACGCTTAAAGTGAATAGTAAGACTCGCGCATTTGGCGCGACATCGAGGTCCAAAGTGCCGCCCACGCGAGTCCGCAAACCTGATGCGAGTCCTGAACACCAGAGAGCCATCAGAAATCCGAGCGCCCCGCCGGCCAGGGCAAGCAAGAAGCTTTCAGTCAGTAGTTGGCGCACTATTCGGTGTCGAGTAGCACCCAGGGCGAGGCGAATCCCGATTTCCTTTCCCCGCGTTTTAGCGCGAGCCAGCAAGAGGCTGGCAACATTGGCACAGGCAATTGCGAGGATCAGGACGACTGCAATGAACAGCAGTGTCAGCGGGCGGCGCAACTCGGCAACGTAGGCTTCATTACCGCCCGCCGCCTTCGTCAGAGCAGCCTCCCATTTGCCGCTGGAGCGGGCCTCCTCGGATACGCCGGGAAGTAGAGCGGTGAGCTGAGCCTGTGCCTGTTCAATCGTGATGCCTGGCTTTAACCTGCCGGCCAGGCTGAGCCAGCTAATCTGATCGCTGCTGAGAAGCTTCGGGCTCCCCTCAAAATCCGCGTTCTGAGGCAAGGTGATCCAAACATCAGTCTGCTGGCCGCGCAGCAATCCGGAAAAGTTCCTGGGCGCGACACCGACGACAGAAAAAGTGCGTCCGTTAAGTCTGATTGTTTTTTGAAGAATCGCGGGCTCACCGCCCAGGCGTTTCCACAAGGCATAGCTAATCACCGCGACGCGCGGGGCGCCGAGTTGCTCATCGTCTGGAGCGAATGCCGATCCGATCGTCGGTTGAATTCCGAGGACCGAGAAATAGTTGGCGCTTACAAACTCGCCGCGGATACGCTCCGTTTGATCTCCGGCGGCAAGGCCCAAACTGTGATCGATATACGCCACCATCCCAGAGAGGACATCATTGTGGTCGCGCAAGCCGACGTATAAGGGATATGAGAAATCAGAGTGAGGGGCGCCGCCTGCCTCGCGTGTGGCGATGTCTACGATCTGCTCGGGGTGTTGGACCGGCAGCGAGCGAAGGATGACGGCGTCGAGCAGACTAAAAACGGTGGAGTTAACACCGATGCCCAGGGCCAGGGACAATACGGCGACAATGGTAAACGCCGGAGTCTTGGCCAGCATACGAATGCCATAGCGGAGATCCTTTAGCAGTGTTCCCATAGTTTCCTCCTGTCAGCACCACCTGCGGTAGCGGGGGTTGATCTAACGGTCCGACTTGCCTGATAGCGCTGGTTCAACCACCCGCTACCGCAGGTGGTTCTGACCTACTCGTACCTGAGGGCCACCAGCGGATCGATCTTGGTTGCTCTTCGGCCAGGTATGTAGCAGGCAAGCAACGCCACACCGGTGAGCAGCCCCGCAATGCTAACGAACGTTGCCGGATCGGTTGGCTCCACGCCAAAGAGCATGGACGTCATCAATCGGGTGAGACCGAAAGCTCCAACCAAACCCAACGCAACGCCAATCATTGCCAACATCATTCCTTGCCCAATCACCATTCGGAACACGTCGCGCGGTTGAGCGCCAACTGCCACGCGAATACCGATCTCGTGTGTGCGCTGCGTCACCGTGTATGACATCACGCCGTAAATACCCACGATGGCCAGCACGAGCGCAACCACTGCGAATACGGTCAGCAACATCATGTTGAATCGTCGTCCGGAGATGGACTCTGCCAGAAGCTGTTGCATGGTTTTGGCGTCATCGATTGGCAGGTCTTTATCAATCGCTTGAATCTGACTTTTCACCGGAGCGGCTAGACTCAAAGGGTTCGAGGCGGTGCGGACTACGACGCTCATTGAGGGTGATGCCACTTGAAGATAAGGAAAATAGACTTCAGGTTTCGCGCTTGAATCCAGGCCGAGTTGCTTGACGTCTGCGATTATGCCGACGATTGACATCCACGCCCCTCCGTCATCGAATGTGATTCGCTTGCCTATCGGATCCTCGCCGGGAAAGTAGCTGCGAGCCAGATCATCGTTGATGATGGCAGCCGCAGGCGCGTCGCTCTTGTCTCGATCGGAGAAATCTCGCCCTTTGATCAACCTGATACCGAGCGCCCCGAAATAACCCGGGCTGACGCTGCGCGTATTGATAATCATCTCTTTTCCCGCTTGAGGCTCGGGATGTCCTTCGATGCGGAAATCAGAACCGGAAAGATTCAAGGTCAGCGGGAGTCCCGTGGTTGCGCCTGCGGACTGTACGCCGGGCAGCGATCGAAGTCGCTCGAGCGCCTCCTGAAAAAAAGCTACCTGCTGACGATCTTCAGGATATCTGGAACTCGAAAGCGACAGGTCCACCGCCAGCACATGGTCTGGATTGAAACCGAGATTCATCTGCTGAAGCCGCAAGAAGCTCTTAATCATCAGGCCCGCGCCGACAAGCAGCACAAGCGAGAGAGCAACCTCGACTGTTACAAGAACGCTTCGCGTGCGCTTGCCGGCAACGCTCCCCATCGAGCCTCTCGAACCTTCTTTTAGCGCTTCGTTCAGATCGGGCTTTGCCGCGTGAAGGGCGGGAATTAATCCAAAGACAATTCCGGTTAAGACCGAGACTGCGAGGGTGAAGCCGAACACTCGGGCATCAATTCCGATTTCATTCATGCGGGGAATGTTGTCCGGCGCGAGCGCCATGAGCGCGTCGGTGCCCCAAAGCGCCAGCAGCAATCCCAGGCAACCGCCCGCCAGCGAGAGCATTACGCTTTCGGTTAGCAACAGGCGCAAGACGCGCAAACGACTCGCTCCCAGGGCAGCGCGAATTGCAAACTCCTTTTGTCTCGAGGCGCCACGCGCAAGTAAAAGGTTTGCGATGTTGACGCAAGCTATCAACAGCAGAAACGCCACCGCACCAAGCAGCACGAGCAATGCAGGGCGAATCTCTTTCACCGATTGTTCCTCTGTTGGGACCAGGTTTATGCCGATACCAGTGTTGCCGTCGGGATACTGCTGCTCGAGACGCCTTTCGATGGTGGTCATCTCTGCTCGCGCTTGTCCGAATGTCACTCCGGATTTGAGCCGGCCCATGGCGAAGAATGAATAATTACCACGCTCGGTTTCTCTGCCGCTGGCCGCGAGTGGAACATAGAGGTCGATGGGATCATTCAGTACTTTTCCCATGTAACCGAAGCCGACGGGAAACTGAAAGCTGGAGGACATGACGCCGACGACCGTGTAGCCTTGATTATCGAGGGTCAGCGACCGGCCTATAATTGCCGAATCCGCGCCGAAGCGACTCCGCCAGAGAGCATGGCCCAGGATGACAACGCGATTGCCTCCCGCCTTATCCTCTTCAGGCAGAAATGACCGCCCCAGTAACGGCACGGCGCCGACCAGCGAAAAGAGATTTGCGGAAGCTCTGACTGTACCGAGCCGCGCCGGCTCGCCCGCCCCACTAAGGTTCAGATTGGTAAATGTGTATGCGGAAATTTTCTCGAACGCGTGGCTTTGATCTTCCCAATCGCGCAAGTTGGCAAGAGATACCGGCATCTCATACATGCCACGCTCCGGGCTTTCTTCCCAGATGGTTACGAGACGATCGGGATCATGGTATGGAAGCGGACGAAGGAGCACGGCATTGATTACGCTGAACATTGCGGTGTTTGCGCCGATGCCTAAGGCGAGGGTGATTACTGCGATGGCTGTGAAGCCGGGATGCTTCAACAAACTGCGAATCCCGTAGCGAGTGTCCTTTAGAAAACCGTCCATAAATCTCTCCAGCTCTTTGGACTTAGGCTTTGTTGCTCTTTGTAGTTGGTCCGTTCTTTGCTTTTCGACGCGGACTCCCTCGCCATTTGGGAGAGGGTTGGGGAGAGGGCTTAAGTATCGCGCCCGGTTACGCCCCTCTTCCCCGGCTCTTCTCCCAGGGGAGAAGGGAGATATCAAATTTCAAAATTCCTACTCGTACCTGAGCGCAATCACCGGATCGACCTTCGCTGCGCGTCGCGCTGGGATATAGCAGGCAATCAGGGTCACCAGGAACGAGCCCATTGCTACCGCCGCAAATGTTGTCTTGTCCGTCGCTGTTACTTCAAAAAGGAGGGTCGCGATCAGGCGCGTTAATCCATATGACGCAATCAAACCAGCCGCCACTCCGATGAGGCCCAGAATTACGCCCTGTTTTACTACGAGCGCGAGCACGTCGCGCTGTTGGGCGCCCAACGCCATGCGCACTCCGATCTCGTGTGTGCGCTGCAGAACGGAATATGACATGACCCCGTAGATTCCCACCGCAGCCATGACCAGCGCCACCACGGAAAAAACCAGGAGCAGAGTCGTATTGAATCGCGAGCGCGCGATGGACTTCGCTAACAAACCGTCCATCGTGCTTACTTCGCCTATTGGTTGTTCGGGATCGATATTGCGGATTACATTGCGGGCCGCTGGGGCAATGCTTGCCGGGTCGGCTTGCGTACGGATAACCAGCGTCATCGACGCATAAACGAGTTCCGGTTGCGGCCAATAGGCCATCTCCTCCGTTTCAGTGTCGAGGCCGAGATGTTTTGTGTCGCCGACGACGCCGATAATTTCCGTCGGCACGTCAACATCTTTCATCGATATCGTTACCCGCTTGCCCAATGGATCCTGGCCGGGAAAAATCTTTCGCGCAAACGCTTCATTCACTACGACGACGTGTCGTTCCTCTTTGGCCTCCTGCCCGGTGAAAAGGCGCCCGCGCTTGAGGGGAATTTGCATCGCTTGAAAATAATTTGCATCGGTCACACAGATCCCTGTGCTCAATGTCTGACCGGGAGGCTGCTTTGGTTGTCCTTCAACTTCGACCGAGGTGCCGGAATGCGGTCCGGCAAATGGGAGCGTGTTAATCGCTCCGACGGCCTCCACGCCGGGAAGCGCCCGCAACTGCTCGAGTGTCCGGTTGAAAAAATCCATCACCCTTATATCGGTGTCATACTTTCGCGGCGGTAGACTCACCCGCATTGTCAGCAGGTTGTTCGCATTGAATCCCGGGTCGACAGATCGCAGACGGCCCAGACTCTTCATAAACAGTCCGGCGCCCACTAACAGCACCAGGGCTAAAGCCACCTGCGTCACAACAAACACATTTCGCAGTCGATGACTGCGTGAACCGCCGCCAATATTCCTTCCGCCTTCCTTGAGTGAATCATTGAGATCAAAACGTGAAGCCTCAAGGGCCGGCACCAGACCGAAAACAATTCCCGTCAGCAACGTGAGCGCGAACGTGAAGCCGAGTACCGGGAGATTTACATTTACGTTATGAAGATCCATCAGGGCCGGTGGACTCAGCGCGATGAGCGCCCTGGTTCCCCACCAGGCCAGCAGTAATCCAAACGCGCCGCCAACCATCGACAGCAGCAAACTCTCTGTCAGCAGTTGCCGTGCGATCCGCCAGCGAGTGGCGCCAAGGCCTGCCCTAACCGCAATCTCTTTTTTTCGTGAAGAGGCGCGGGCCAATAACAAGTTCGCTACATTCGCGCAGGCAATCAGCAGCACGAAGCCCACTGCGCCCAAAAGGATAAGCAGCGGTCTGCGAATCTCACCGGTAGACTGGATGCGCAAGGGAACGACGTTGACGCCCCACTTAGTATCAAACTCGGGGTATTGCTGCTCCAGCCGGGCGGCAATGATGTTCATGTCATTCTGCGCCTGCTCGAGCGTGACGCCCGGCTTCAATCTCGCCACCGCTCGGGCGAATCGTCCATGCCTTTCGCGTAATGCATTTGAGACTTGCCACGGCGACCAAATCTCCGGCGGCTTGCTGATCATGGAGCGCTTTTGCACATACCACCCCATATCCGGCGGCAGAACGCCGATAATTGTGCTCTCCTGATTGCTGAGCATGATCTTGCGGCCCACCACCCCTCCGCCGCCAAACCGGCGTTGCCAAAGGTTGTAGCTGATTACGACCACGTTCGGTTGACCGGGTTTCCCGTCGTCGGCGGCGAATGTCCGGCCTTGAAATGCATTCACACCCAGCACGGAAAAAAGGTTGGTGGTGGCTATTTGTCCGGGTACTTCTTCTGGTTCGCCATCGCTGGTGAGGTTGACGTTGCGATCAAAGAACGCGGCCATGTCAGCGAAGACTTTGTTTTGATCCTTCCAGTCAAAAAAGTTGCCAAGATTGATCGTGTTTTGTTCATTGCGAGCGCTGTCCCGCTTCCGTTCCCAGACGATTGCCAATCTCTCAGCGTCCGCATAAGGTAACGGGCGAAGCAACACTGCGTTGACTACACTGAAGATCGCAGTGTTTGCGCCGATGCCCAGCGTCAGAGCGATGATCGCTACCAGCGTCACTGCCGGGGTCTTCACCAGCATTCGCGCGCCGTAGCGCAAGTCCCGCCATAGGGTCTGCATGTTATTCATTTCCCATCTCCGATTGCCGATTGGCGATTTGAATCCATTGGCAAGCGCATTATTGATGTTCAGAGAACGACTTCTGCCACTGCCAATTGGCAATCAGCAATTGGCAATCGGCAATGAATTCACTCGTAACGCAGCGCCACCATTGGATCCACTTTCGTCGCCCGCCGCGCCGGGATGTAACACGCCACCACAGCTACGACGGCAAGTAATAATGTGATTACCGCCAGGGTGATTAGATCCGTGGGACTGACTCCGAACAACAAGGTCGCCATCAACCGCGTCAATGCCACGGCCGAGGCCAGGCCGGCTGCAATTCCGATGAGTACCAGAATCATTCCCTGCCCTATGACCATTCGTAGGACATCACGCTTCTGCGCTCCGAGAGCCATGCGTAAACCGATTTCGTGCGTTCGTTGAGTGACGGCGGTGGTCATTACTCCGTAAATGCCGATCGCCGCCAACACCAACGCCAGGGCGGCGAAGAGCCCGAACAACAGCAAGCTAAACTTCGCCTGGGAAAGCGTGCGGTCAAGTAACTCGTCCATCGTTCTGACGCTGGTGACGGGTTGATCTGGATCGAGCGCGCGCACCTGGTCTCGGATTGCGGCGGTCAATGTCTCCGGGTTTGTGCTGGTCTGAACAGCAAGCATCAGATTGTTACTCCAACCCTCGCGACGGTGCTGAGTCAGCGGTGCATATACCAATGACGGCGTCGGTTGATTGAGGCTGCCCCCTTTGACGTCTGATGCGACGCCCACGATTAAGCGCCGCGGGAAACGACCCACCAGCGTCAGCGCCTCAGGCGGGAGCAGGTTCTCCGGAGGGCCCATCCAGATAGTCTTGCCTATTGGATTTTCGTTTGGGAAAAACCGGCGCGCCAATGTTTCATTAATGATCGCGACGGGTTGTGAATTGCTCTTGTCGTCAGTGGCGAACGACCGACCTTGTCGCAGAGATATTCCAAACGTTCGAAAGTAATCGGGGCTCACGAGTGCAAAACGGACCAGCGGCACTTTGTCGATTGAATCCGCGGAATGGCCTTCGATACTCAGAAACTTGCCCCAACCCTGTCCGGCGCCAAGCGGTAGTAGCGACGCAGTCGTCGCCGACTTGACACCTGGCAACGACCTGACGCGCTCAAGCAGTTGCTCATAGAAAGGCAATCCCGGCGGGTCGTGTGGATCATCAGCCGTTTGGGGGGCCGGATACTTTGCCTGCGGCAGCGGCACGCGCATGGTTAAGACGTTGTGTTCGGTAAAGCCGACGTCCACTTGCCGGA
>JBDUCF010000429.1:0-2742 GCA_040003545.1 Pyrinomonadaceae bacterium
CCGATGGCGCCTTCTTTGACTTTTTGGATGCCTTCGATGACGCCGGGCCAGGAGTTCAGTATGAAAGAGGTCGCCGAGTTCTTACTGACTCGGGGCCGGGCCGGCGAAGCGTTAAAGGCAACTCAAGCACTGGCCAATGGAAAGTGGCCCATGGGCCGAACTGCCGGTCACGCGTTGGCGGGCAGTGCGCTGCTGGCGATGGATCGTTTGAACGATGCGAAGAGTGAATTGGCGTTGGCGGAAAAGGAACTGCAAGGCTTTGACAGCCCCGCGTCGCGCGAGGCAGTGGCCCCATACGTTGACGAATTACGCGGCGAGATCCTGCTGCGCTCAGGGCGTATTGGCGCAGGAGTGGCCATTTTGCGAGATTGGGAGGGAGCGATGCGCGCCGTGCCCGGTCCCGACGCCTGGATTCTGGCGCTCTTTCGACTTGAGTCGATGGCGCACGTCGCTCGCGAAGTCGGGGAATGGGAGTTCGCGGAGTACACGGCGCGGCAGATGCTCGAGCACGATGCTTCTTATGCTGGATCGCACTTCGCCCTGGCGCTGGTGGCGGAGCACAAGGGCGATCTCGAGACGAAGCGTATTGAGTTCACCGCTGCAGAAAAGTTATGGGCCAGGGCCGATGCGGACCTGCCGGAGCTCAGACAGATTCGGGCGAAGCTTGCTCTGGCGCAATAGACTCGCGGCCGCCATCCGGCTTTGCATGAACATCCCGGGACAGTGCCTGATCCCAGGATCGCGACAGCTTTGGACTACACCAAAACACAACCTGATGCATTAGGTCACTGGGGCCCATACGGCGGCCGCTTTGTGCCTGAGACTTTAATGGCGCCGCTGGAGGAGCTGGCCGTCGCTTATGAAGCCGCGCGCGCGGATCAGAGTTTTCAAAATGAACTCGAAACCTTGCTGCGCGATTATGCCGGCAGGCCCACTCCGCTTTTCCGGGCTCGGCGGTTAACGGAACACGCCGGCGGCGCGCGTATCTATCTCAAGCGCGAAGACCTTCTACATACGGGCGCGCACAAAATCAACAACACGCTGGGCCAGGTGCTGCTGGCGCGGCGCATGGGCAAGAAACGCATCATCGCTGAGACCGGCGCCGGCCAGCACGGCGTAGCTACGGCGACGGTCTGCGCCCTCTTCGGCCTTGATTGTGTCGTGTACATGGGCGCCGAAGACATGCGCCGTCAGGCGCTGAATGTCTTTCGTATGAAATTGCTCGGTGCGGAGGTCCGCGCAGTAGATGCCGGATCGAAAACTTTAAAAGAAGCTATCAACGAAGCATTGCGCGACTGGGTGACGAATGTTTCGGACACCTACTATTTACTCGGGAGCGCGCTCGGGCCCCATCCCTATCCTTTGATAGTGCGCGATTTCCAAACTGTGATTGGTGACGAGATACGCGCGCAAATCTTCGCGAAGGAAAACCGGCTGCCGGATGTTCTCGTGGCCTGCGTCGGCGGCGGCTCGAATTCAATTGGCATGTTTCATCCTTTTCTCGCGGACGAATCGGTGCGGATGATTGGCGTCGAAGCCGGTGGACGCAGCAATGAGCTGGGCGAACATGCGGCGCGCTTCAGGCCTGATGGCGGAGGCAAGCCAGGCGTATTGCAGGGTGCCTCAAGTTACGTGTTGCAGGACGTTCACGGGCAGATCGCTGCGACACATTCTGTTTCCGCTGGATTGGACTACCCTTCGATCGGGCCGGAGCACGCTTTCCTGCACGACAGCGGCCGTGTCGAATACAATTACGTTTCGGACGAAGAAGCGCTGGCGGCGTTTCAAACCCTGTCCAGTCTCGAGGGCATTATTCCCGCGCTGGAGTCGGCGCATGCCGTAGCCCATGGGTTAACTGTCGCCGGCCAAATGCAGCGTGATCAAGTTCTGATCGTCAATCTTTCTGGCCGAGGCGATAAGGACGTTAATACCGTGCAAGAGCACCTCGGGCCCTGAATCCAACCTCCAGGTACGGTTTAGAGTTGGGACTTGTACCAATCTGGAGGCAGCCGTCGGCGGAAAAGGCCCCGCCTCTAAACGAAACCTTTCTTCAGCTAATCGGGGATGTGCCTTGGGTCGGATTATCGAAGCGTTTGCTCAACTAAAAAGAGAAGGGAAGAAAGGCTTCATTCCCTTCATCGTTGCCGGCGATCCCGATCTTGCCACCACGGCTGATCTGATTGTCGCATTATCACGCGCCGGCGCTACGGCAATCGAGCTCGGCATTCCGTTTAGTGATCCGATGGCCGATGGCCCGGTCATTCAACGTGCTTCCGAGCGATCGTTGCGCCACGGGTTCGGCCTCGATGAAATCCTGGAGGCCGTCTCGCAAGCCCGCCGGACTACGAACGTGCCCATCGTGCTGTTTAGCTATTTCAATCCGTTACTCCAATTCGGTGTCGATAGACTTGCCGGCGAGGCCGTACGCGTCGGGGTTGATGGTGTTTTGGTGACCGACCTGGCCCCGGAGGAGGCGGGCGAGTTCGCATCAGCGTTGCGCGCGGAAGCGCTCGACCTGATTTTTCTGGTGGCTCCGACATCGACGAATAAACGTCTTCAGATGATCGCCGAAAGGGCCAGTGGCTTCATTTACGCCGTCTCGCGCGCAGGGGTGACTGGAGCGCGCGATGAAGTTAGCGCAGAGGCTGAAGAGTTAGTCGCTCGCGTGCGCGAGGTTTCCGATTTGCCAGTTGCGGTTGGCTTCGGCATCTCAAATGCGCAGCAGGTAGCAGATGTCTGGCG
>JBDUCF010000430.1:0-2740 GCA_040003545.1 Pyrinomonadaceae bacterium
TTTCCCTGGCCGTCAATCAGCGGATAGCGCATGGAAAAATCCTGCGCGAGCCTTACGATTGTGTCGTAAACCGCGGTGTCGCCGTGCGGGTGGTATTTACCGATTACATCACCTACGATGCGCGCACTCTTCTTGTAAGCCTTGTTGTAGGTATTCCCTAGTTCGTTCATCGCCCAGAGCACGCGCCGGTGCACAGGCTTTAGCCCATCGCGTACATCCGGCAGAGCGCGTCCGATGATTACGGACATCGCGTAATCGAGATACGAACGCCGCATCTCGTCTTCGATATTTATATGATTGCGTTCAGAAGTTTCCATCCTATAGACCTTTCCAGTACAATCCGCGCGTCGTGAAATTGGGGCGTACGACTCGTTAGCACAGCCGAACTCGCGCAAAGAAACGCGTCCGGCTTATCTGGGTTAAAGCCGTTCACTCAGTAACGTTTCGTGGTGAAATCAAGTCTTTTTCCGCTCGAGAAATTGGCAGCGCAAGGACTTAGAAAATACGAATCATTGTAGCCCGGTAGAGTGGGTCTTGGCAAACCCTGACAACTCGAAAAGTCCAATCACATCAATGGCTTCGGATGATGAACTGCTCAAAAAGCGGTAACCTGAGAGTATCAATTGAGTGCGGCTTTCTCTGCACGGAAACAAAGCTACGCGCACACTCGGAACAACATGAAAAAAAAGGAGCCGTCCAGACGCATTCGGGAGCGACTAGAACTAAAGCTACCGGTCCGAGTGCACTGTCGCGAGACCTCGGATTTTGAGTGGGAGGAGATCACGCGACTCGTAAACGTCACGCCGTTCGGCGCGGGTTTCACGCTAAAGCGACCTATCGAAAAGGGCCGTTTGGTGCACATGACCATTCCGATGCCGCGGCAGTTGCGGGTGTTTGATCACGTTGAGGACCAGTACCGGGTTTGGGCGCTTGTGCGCTATGCAAGACCTTTGACGTCAACGAAAGACAAGGTCCCATTTTTTGATTTTGGGGTGGCCTTTGTTGGCAAGCGGCCACCTAAAAGTTACGAAGAAGATCCTGCGAAGCGTTATGAGATCGCTGCGTCAGCTATGGACACGCTCACCGAAGATGCGGAGGGAATGGTCAAGGCTTTTCCCTCGTCCGATGAGCGAGCGACGCGGCACAGCATTCCTGTCGATATGTTGCTTGAGACGTTGAACGAGAAGGGCGGGGTTGCGGCATCGGAGAGCACCGTAACTGAAAATATTAGCGAGGGGGGTGCCACAATTTTCACCAGCTTCACGATATTACCCGGCCGCTTCATTCGACTAACCAGTCAGCAATACCAGCTCAGTGTGCATGCCGTCGTGCGATCTGTGAGCACTGGGGCAGATGGAGTTCGCAGGATGCATGTAGAATTCGTCGGTCAGGAATGGCCGCTCTGAGACTCCGGAAGCGAACAACAAAACTGGACTATCTACCTGTTTGCGAGTCTGGAAAGCGCCCGAATGCCTGAATCTAAACGTATAATTATTCCACGCGAAGTCCTTCTGATTGAGATTGATCGTCGTTGCGGCTTTCCGGATTGCAAGGCAAGGGCTTTGATCGGATTAACAAAGCAGGAAGCCAAAGGGTACAGTGGTTTCACATGCATGCCCTGCAATCGTTGGAACGACGACACCCTAACGGAGAAAGATGTTTCAGATTGGTGGAATGAGATCAAAGAACATCAGTCTTCCATCCGCTAACAACTTCGATTCTCGCCAGTTTCAGAAACCCGTTTGAACAACTCAGTGACATCCTCGCGCCAACCGACTATCACGACACGGAGTGTTGATGCCTTTGTCCTGCCGCAATGGACATTTGAACTGATACGGCCGGTCGTAGGCCTGGCAGGCCGCGCTCTCTGGAAGCTCAAGCTGAATGGGCTTGAAAACATTCCGTTGAATGGAGGCCTGATAGTCGCTGCAAATCACCAGTCGTACATGGATCCTTTCTTAATCTCGATTCCGATCAGACGCACTCTGCGTTATCTGGCATGGAGTGCGGCCTTTGAATGGCCGTTGGTGGGTAAATTCATAAAAATCCTGGGCGCCTGGCCGTTGCAGATAGAAGGCAGCGATCCCGCGGCTATTCGTCGTTCCCTTCAGTGGCTTCGCGATGGTGGGGCGGTAATGATTTTTCCTGAGGGTGGGCGCGGTCTACCTAATGGTTCGATGGTCAGGTTCAAGTCTGGCGCAATACGAATGGCTTTAGAGGCCGAGGTCCCAATACTTCCGGTCACCATCTCTGGCGCTCATCAGGCCTGGCCGGCCGATATGCGCTTTCCACGGGGAGGCGAGGTCAGGATCACTTATCATCCGCTCTATCACGTGGAGCGGCAATCAGGCGAAGAGCCTCGGGCTTGCGCCCGGCGCGAAAGCGAACGCCTGGCCGCGATCATCCGGACGGCAATGTAGCAGGCATTGAATCGTTAAGTCTCCCTGCTAATCGTTGAGCACGCGCATCATCGCCTCGTGAACCAACCCATTACTTGTCAATACCTTGGGCGTATAAATATTAAGCGACCCGCCACGAAAATCAGTGACGCGCCCACCCGCCTCTTCGATCAGCAGTACTCCCGCGGCGACATCCCACGGATTTAGACCGTTTTCCCAGAAGCCATCAAAACGTCCGCAAGCGACATAAGCAAGGTCGAGTGCGGCCGATCCGTCACGCCGGACCGCCTGTGCCTGCAGGGTGAAGTTTGTAAAGTCGCGGGCGAAGTCAGGCCGTTCGC
>JBDUCF010000085.1:0-9149 GCA_040003545.1 Pyrinomonadaceae bacterium
GCGGTTGGGAAGCAGCGGTGAAGCCTTTGCTCGATGAAACGCCGGTGACCGCTCAGAATAAATAGTCAGCGGCCGGTTTGCTCGGGAATGTAATAATTAAGGAGCCACTTGTTATGAAATCGCTTTTCGGGATTCTGATACTTACATCTCTATTCGGCTCGGTCGGTTTCGCCCAGAGCCATGAATACTCTCCTCTGGTTGAGAAGACCGTAAACTATAAAAACTGGTCACTCAACGATCTCAAAGACAACAAGCCTGCGGATCTGCGCTCGGCAGTTGCCGGCAAGAAGCTGGTGATGGTTGTCTACTTCGCGCCGTGGTGCGGCAATTGGCGCAACGAAGCTCCAGTCGCTGCGAAGCTTTATGAGAAGTACAAGGACCAGGGGTTCGCCGTGATTGGTGTCAGTGAATACGGCTCGCGTGACGACGTGAAGAATTTCTTTGGACCAGCGGGTGCGCCTTATCCGGTGTTTAGCGAATCTGAGACGCGCGAAGACCGCGAGAAAACTGCGCATTACGGATACCGGCAATTGACCGGGGACGCACGAAAATGGGGTTCACCCTGGAATATTTTCCTCGAGCCTTCGGCGCTGTTGAAAACAGGAGATGTATTGACGGAAAAAGCCTGGGTAGTGAATGGCGAGTTGATTGAAGAAGACGTTGACAAGTTTATCGCCGAGCATTTGAAGACGGCTACTGCCTCAATAATTGAGCCATGTAAACCGTGAGCGATACCATTCCGAGTTATGCGAAAGGCGCAGAGGTCCATCACTCTGCGCCTTTTTGCTGTAGTCTCGTTTATGCGAGAGCGCGTTTTACGATTTCCGAATTCGTTGCTAATATGGCCGACTCTTTATGTTCAACTTCTTATGTCCGACACACTTCAGTTTGTCGTTGCTGCGCATAATTCAACGCCGACGACAAAACTAAAGTGTGTCAGACAAATGTAACTTTATGAAACTTCGTTTGCTCTATCACGGTCATTGTTTTGACGGCGTCGCTTCCGCGGCGACTTTCACGCGTTTCTACAAAGAACGAATTCATCCCGAAGCTGAAGTCAGCTACGCCGGCCTGCTGCACCGGCCGGGAAACCTGTTCGATCTTGGGCTGCTTGACGGCGATGAGAACGCTATCGTCGATTTCAAATACGCGCCTTCGGACCGGTTAACCTGGTGGTTTGATCATCACGAGTCGGCGTTTTTGACTCCGGAAGATGAAGCTCACTTTCGCAACGGCAACTCGGGAAAGAAGTTTCTTGATGCCACGCGCAAATCCTGCACAGAATTCATCGCCGATGTCGCGCATAGTCAATTTGGGTTCGACGATGAGCCGATCAAGTCGCTGGTCCATTGGGCCCATATCATCGATGGAGCACTCTATGAATCGGCGGCCCAGTGTGTGGAATTGAAAGAGCCGGCGTTGCAACTGATGCAGGTCATTGAAGCTGACCCGGATGACAAGTTCGTCGAACAGGTGATTCGCGAACTCACCGTGAAGTCGCTCGAGGAGGTTGCAACCAGCGAGGAAGTACAGCGGAGATTTCAACCAATTCTCAAACAACACCTGGAGACGCTGGAAACAATTCGCCGCAAAGCTGTCTTTGAAAACAACGTAGTTCAGTTTGATCTGGTAGACGAGGGCTACGAGGGCTTCAACAAGTTTATTCCTTACTATCTTTACCGCGAAACCACCTATTCTGTGGCCCTCACCCGCGGCTCCCAACGCACCAAGATTTCCGTTGGCTCAAATCCGTGGGCTCCACGCCCGCGCACCCACAACATCGCAAAGATCTGCGAGCGCTATGGCGGCGGTGGACATGCTGTAGTTGGTGCAATTTCCCTGAAGCCTGATGAGGTCGAGAAAGGCCGGGCGATCATGCGCGAGATTGTGGCGGAGTTATCAACAACATAAGCCAGTTCGTAGGAGCAGTAGGCCACTAAGCCTTTTTAGAAGCGTCCTAATAATATAGTCCACGTCAGAAAGTGGAAGACGACATCAGCCAAAGGCGCGTCGGTTTTTCATTTCCGGTTTTCATTCTTGTCTTTGAGCAACTGTTTTTTGCGCTTTTTTTGTTCTTCAGAAGATGCTTGATGTGAGGCTCCGGTGGCAAATCCTCCGGCATCGTGCCGCCGATGTTTTCAATCGCCTTGCGTACTTCTCTCCCGGCGCTGCGATGGATGGTAGTCGCTTGCCCCTCCCCAGTAACGCCGGCGAGTTTTTCTTCCGTTTGAGTGATCCGAAAATCATTGGCTGCTAATTCGGCACGACCTGCGCGATCCAGGATCGATTCCTTTGCGGGAATGTTCTTCTTCTGCTTGATTTCGCCCATTCCGAGCCCACCGTACAAACCACGGGGTCCATTTTGCCGGTAACAAAGACCCCGTCTTTTCTCGCTCAGGCATAGTGGACCAATCCTAGAAAACTGGGCCGCTAGATGCTAAACTCCGCAAACCCCTGCTTAATACCATTCGAACTCGAGCGAAACTCGTGATGGAACGTTTGAGCTGTTTGACTCGCGTGGGCCAACGCCAACTGTGCAGAGATTTGTCAAAGACTTCATTAGGGTTGGTAATTGTCCTGGCGGTTGGGTATGGCACGCCTGGACAAACGCCGCCAACTCAGCCGAAGACGACGACGGCGCAGCCAAAAGCATCTCCGCCGTCCGAGCCCTCACCGCCCCCCAACGCGCCGGCTCCATCGCCAGTAAAAGCTCCCTCGTCAACAACCTCTCCGGGTTCTCCGCAAAAAACATCTTCGCTCAAACAGAATGTGCCGCCGCAAGCGACACCATCGCCGCAACCAACGCCCTTCGCGGATCCCAGTCTGGCTGGTCCATCGCCGGTTCCTTCCGCTACACAGGCTCCACAAGTATCTTCGTCGCCACCCGTTTCGCTGACGACTCAAAGCAGTCAAAGGTCAGGTTTGCTTACGCTTGATGACGCTTTGCGACGGGCTAACGCGTTGGCGTCGAGCTTTCAGCAAGCCGGATTGAACGAAAAGATTGCTGTGGAAGATGTACGGCAGGCACAGGCTGCGTTTCTGCCGCGGGTCAGCGCACCCTTGAGCTACCTCTACACCTCGCCAGCGCTTGGCCTGCCGCCGGGTACTCCACGAACTCAGAGTTTTCTTGCTAACAACGCCATCGGCGAATATCAGGCTTATCTGAATGTTTCCGGTGATATCGATATCGCCGGTCGCTTGCGTGCAACCCTCGCAAAGAACCGCGCGCTGCTGGAAGCGGCGCATGCCGGTACCGAGGTTGCGCGACGTGCCCTGGCCCAGGCTGTGATAGAGGCCTACTACGGTCTGGCATTAGCAACCGCGCAACGTAATGCTGCCGAACTCAACCTGACGGCCGCCGAAGAGTTTGAACGAATTACTTCCTTGCTTTTTGAGGGCGGAGAGGTTGCTTCAGTCGATCTGACACGCGCGCAACTGCAAACAATTGCGCGCCGTGACGAGTTGGAGAGAGCGCACGCGAATGAAGAAGTGGCCGCAGGGTCTCTGCGTGTACTCGTCGGCTACGATTTTGCCGATCCCATAACCACCACCGATCTCGCTTTGGCGGCGCCGGTCGATTCTGAGTTTCAGCAGTTTAAGATTAACGACATTCCTCGACGGCCGGAGTTTGCATGGTTTGAAGCGCAGATCCGCGCCGCCAAGCAGGAAGCGCGAATTGCGCGGGCGGACCGTTTGCCACAGCTTTCCTACTCCCTCCTTGGCGGCTTCGATACAGATTCGTTGAGGCCGCCGCGTCTCAAGGAGCACACGGGTGTGTCAGCGGCTTTCAATCTAACAATTCCAATATTCGATTGGGGTGCAAGCCGGAGCCGGGAGCGACAGGCGCAGTTGCGCGCTCAAGTTGCTGAGATTGATCGCACTATAGCTCTGCGGGGTTTTACTCAGCAGTTTTACGCAGCTCAGGCGCAAGTGAGATCGGCCGCCACACGGATCAGACTGGCGGGAACGGGTATCACTCAAGCCCAGACTAATCTTAACGCGTCTATTGCGCGTTACCGCGCCGGCGAAGCGCAAATAATCGAAGTTACCGAGGCGTTAACCACGCTGGCTGCGCAAAGGTTTGCTCTTTACCAGGCAATTTTTGACTATCAAACGGCGCTCGCGCGCCTCCGACAGGCGACAGGACAATGAATCAAGATCCGCATGATAGGAAAGAATCCGACGGTGCGCCGGCGGCTAACTTACGGCCGGGAGAAGAGCCGCGAGCGCAAACCGAAGCAGAGCAGGAAATGTGGCTCGCGTCGAGTCGCGAACGACTGGCCCGTGAGCGGCGACGCAACTTAATAATCGGAGCTTCAGTTGCCGTTGTAGCACTGCTGCTACTGATTTTCCTGATTTGGAAGTGGCGAAGCGCGTCCCCCGCTGCGGAACAAACGGCAGCAGTGGTGGTCAGCGTCAAGGTTGCTAAAGTCACGAAGGAAACAATTGCCGCGCCGGTTTCCGCTGTTGGCACAATTTTTCCGCGCCAGCAGGCTACGATAGCCGCAAAGATCAGCGCACAGATCAGATCGATGGGCCTATTGAAGAATCAGGTGGTCAAGGCGGGCCAGGTGATTGCCACACTCGAATCTCGCGACCTCGTAGCCCAGCGAAACGAAGCGATCGCCGCCCTGAGTCAGGAGCGCGCAAACGAACGCAGTGTAACAACTGGAACGATCCCGCAAACAAACGCACAGGACCAAAAGGCATTGCGCGATGCGCAAGCAAAGGTCAGGACCGCAAGCGCCACCTACGAACGCCGGCTGGTGCTTTATCAAAAGGGTGGTATTTCGAAAAAAGAACTCGAAACCTCGCAAATGGATCTGACGACTGCTCAAAACGAGCTACGGCTTGCCGAGCAAACAGTGACCCTGCGGACGCAGGCAATCAATCCAAATGATCGCGCTCTTGCCGCAGCGCGCGTGCAGGCGGCGCAGCAACGCGTGGCCACGCTTGATGCTCAACTAAGCTATGCGACCATTCGCGCGCCGATCACCGGCATCGTCACGGACCAATTTCAATATCAGGGGGAGTTTGCCGCGGCTGGAGGAAAGCTCGTCAATATAGCCGATATCAGTGAGGTAATCGTCAAAGCCCCGTTTGCGGATACCGTGTCCGGGCAGCTCAAAGTAGGGGATCCAGCCACGGTGTTGCCGACAGATACAACCGGCGAACAGATGACGGGCAAAGTAACGCTCATCAGCCGTTCAAGCGATCCGTTGAATCGGTCGGTCGAAGTTTGGGTCACACTTGCCAACGGAGCCGGGCGATTACGAGCCAATGGAGCCGCCCAGATTACTGCTGCAACCCTAACCAAAGCCGATGCGGTCGTAGTTCCCGCTTCAGCCGTAACACTGGACGCAAGTAATGCAAATGAAGGAACAGTGATGGTCGTCGATGCTACGAACGTCGCGCACGAGATCAAAGTGACAGTGGGCATTCGCGCGGCAGACAAGATTGAAATCACCGAGGGTTTGCAAGGCGGGGAGACGGTCGTCATCGAGGGCAATTACGCGCTGCCAGACGGCACCAAGGTGGAGGTGGCTGAAGACAAGCAAGCAGAATCTGATGGCACCGCCAGCGAGGAGAAAAAGAAAGCGCCATGAGACTTGCCCGCCTTGTCTCACACCAATCGCGTGCAGTACTCGTGATGGTCGCTTTGGTTTGCGCGGCAGGCTTGTATGCCGCATGGCAACTGCCAATTGCGATCTTTCCCTCTACCGACTTTCCGCGCGTCGTGATCATCGTTGATAACGGTGTAGCGCCGGCCCCGCAGACTCTTGTCGCCGTTACGCGTCCCATCGAAGAGGCGATGAATGGCATCCCCGGCATCCAGCGCATCAAGTCAAAAACCGCGCGCGGCTCTTCGGAGATTAGTCTTTTCTTCAACTGGAACGTTGATATCGTCCAGGCGCTGCAATTAGTCCAGGCACGTCTTTCGCAGCTTGCATCGACCCTGCCCCCAACCGCCCAGATTCGTAACGTGGAGCGTCTTACTTTCGCAGTCTTTCCCGTGACTGGCTATAGCCTCACATCGGATACGCGCGATCTGGCTAGTTTGCGCGATGTCGCGACCTACACGATTCGTCCTCAACTCGCTCGTCTGCCCGGTGTAGCGACCGTGGGCGTAGCCGGCGGCAAGATGCCTGAATTCCACGTCACGATCGATCCAGACCGCCTCGTTGCGCACAACGTTTCCGTACAGCAAGTCGTTGACGCGGTGCGCAACTCAAACATCATTATCTCTCCGGGTTTAATCGAAGAAAACCATCAACTCGAACTGGCTCTAATTAGCGGTCAGGCTAAGAAGCCCGAGGAACTAAACGGCATCGTGGTCGCGACGGTCAACAATGCTCCCGTAACTCTTGCAGATGTGGCAACTGTGAGCGTGGGCGTTGAACCGCAATACACACTCGTCAGTGCCTACCCTGGTAAGCCCGCGGTACTACTGAATGTCAATCGCCAGCCTAATGCGAATACGGTGGCTGTAGTTGATGCGGTAAAGGCGGAGCTCGCTGCTATGCGCGGGCAAATTCCGAAGGACATAAAGATCGCTCCCTACTACGATCAATCGCTGCTGGTGCGCGACTCGATGAACTCAGTCCGCGACTCTATTCTGATCGGGCTGCTGCTGTCCGTCGTAATTCTCTATACCTTTCTGCGGAACTGGGGCTCAACATTCGTCGCAGGTCTGGTGATTCCAGTGACCGTGCTCGCGACATTCCTGGTGATGTGGCTTGCGGGCCTGAGTTTCGATCTGATGACCCTGGGTGGAGTCGCGGCGGCCATCGGGCTGGTGATCGATGATGCTATCGTCGTCGTCGAAAACATTTACACGCATATGTCGCGGGGCCAGTCGCGGCGAGAGGCGGTCCAGAGCGCCGTATCAGAGATCACGGTACCCATCATTGGCTCGACGATTACTCCGGTGGTTGTCTTTCTACCGCTGACATTGTTGACAGGCGTCACCGGTACTTTCTTTCGCTCGCTCGCTCTCACCATGGCGGTCGCTTTGCTCACTTCATTAATCCTGGCACTTTCGTTCACGCCCGTACTTGCCGAACGATTTGTTAGAGCCAAACGACGCGAAAGTGCAAAAGAAGGGAGTGAAGTAGGCCCTGGTACTGAGCTGGTTTCCGACGAGCGAGAAGAAGAAGAGGAGCATGGTCGGATTCTTGGTGCAATCATCCTTCGTTATGATTGGGTACTGGGTCAGGCACTTAATCATCGCTGGCTCATTCTCGTCATTATTGGCGCCGTTTTCGCCGGCTCATATCTGCTTTACCAGTCGTTAGGCTCTGAGTTTCTCCCGGAGTTTGATGAAAGTGCTTTTGTCCTCGACTACTGGGCGCCAGCGGGCGCGTCGCTCTCGGAAACCGATCGCCTGCTTCACAATGTCGAAGGGTTGCTGGTAAAAACTCCGGAAATAGAGAGTTATTCGCGGCGAACAGGACTGGAAATGGGCTTGTTCGTAACTGAGCCCAACAGAGGTGATTTTGCCGTAAAACTCAAGTCGGGGCACCAACGCGCTACGGCCGAGGTGGTTGCCGACCTACGTAATCAAATCCTGTCCTCCGAGCCCACTCTGGAGGTTGAATTCGTAGGAATCGTTCCCGACGTAATCGGCGATCTACAGGGCAACCCGGAACCCATCGAGATCAAACTCTTTAGTGCAGATGTAAATGCTTTGCACCAAAAGGCGGACGAAGTTGAAACTGCGATCAAGAAGGTTGGAGGTGTAGTCGATACGAAGAATGGTGTAATCGTGACTGGGCCAGCCCTCACTTTCAACATCGATCCGCAACGCGCTTCGCGCTTCGGTGTGACGGCCACTGAAGTCGCAAATACCGTAACCACAGCAATATCGGGTGAAACAGCTTCGTCAATTCTGCAGCAGGATCGCCTAATCGCGGTGCGCGTCATATTTCCTCCTGAAGTGCGCACGTCGCTCGACAAAGTACGCGCCCTGCAAGTTCGCTCTTCATCCGGCGCCCTATTTCGGCTCGACCAAGTCGCAGATATCGAATACGAGAACGGGCAGACTGAGATTGAACGGGAAGGGTTGCGTGAAACAGTCTCCGTCACTGGCCGGCTGGAAGGTAAGGACCTTGGTACCGCAATCGCGGAAATCAAGAGTTTGCTCGCCAAAGAGGTAAGATTTCCGCCTGGCATGACAGTCGAATATGGTGGGCTGTATCAGGAGCAGCAGTCGAGCTTTGGCGAGCTAGGACTTTCACTGGTGCTGGCTATAGTGCTTGTCTTTCTAACGCTGCTGATCGAGTTCCGTTCTTTTGCGCACCCGATTGCGATTGTCACAGGGGCAGTGCTTGCTCTCGGGGGCGTGCTTCTCGGACTCTTCATTACCGGCACGACACTGAATGTGGTTTCTATGATGGGCATGATCATGGTCGTCGGCATAGTTGCGAAAAACGGTATCTTGATGCTCGATGCAGTCGAAGATCATTTGTCAGCGGGCGACACGCTGCGCGAGGCCTTACTGCGTTCCGGCCGGCGCCGCTTCCGCCCCGTATTGATGACATCCCTGGCAGCCATTCTTGGCATGCTACCTCTGGCGTTGGCCCTTGGATCGGGAGCTGAGTTGTTACAGCCATTAGCGATCGCCGTCATCGGCGGCCTGGCGGTGGCCCTCTTGCTGTCACTTGTTGTCACGCCCACCGTCTATGCGATGTTGTGGCGACAAACAGGTGATAACCGTCAATCAAAATAAGGAGAAGATTATGAAGGTCACCACAGTTTTCTTACGGCTAGGTTTGGTCGCTACTATTGTCTCACTCCTATCATTTTCCGCGATTGCCCAGGAAGTAAAACTAAAAAAGAAGCAGGTGCCCCACGCGGTTATTTCTGCTTTCGAGTCGGCTTACCCCCAGGCCACTATTCGCGGTTTTGCACGGGAGGAGGAGAATGGCAATGTCTACTACGAAGTGGAGAGCGTAGAAGGCCAAACGACGCGTGACGTCCTCTATAACCTCGATGGCACAGTCGCTGAAATCGAAGAAAGTATACCCACGGGAGACTTACCAGCTAACGCGCGGGAAGCACTTCGAGCGAAGTATCCGAGATCCGTGATAACCAAAGTGGAGAAAATTACGCGCGGCGACGTCACTGAATATGAAGCCCACGCAAAGCTG
>JBDUCF010000431.1:0-2733 GCA_040003545.1 Pyrinomonadaceae bacterium
TTTCTCAGCAACAATTTTCACGCAAAGGCGCAACCAAATGTCCGATATGCTTCAGCTTGTCGTCAAGATTGGGAACGCTCAATGTGCGACGTTACTAGTAATATCATTGCTTGAGTGATGCCAATCTCTACGACAAGCTGAAGCATGTCGGACATTTGGTTTGCGTAAGAAAACAAGAACTTCGACCTTTGTATTACAGAGATTGCAGAGAAAACTGAAAGCGGATCACTACTCGTAACTGGGCGTGCTGATGGAGGACGAGCGAATGACGAATTCGCTATTTGATCTAACAGGGAAGGTGGCAGTGATTACCGGCTCGACCAGAGGCATCGGTCGCGCGATTGCGGAGGCGATGGCGCGTGCCGGGGCGAAGGTCGTCATTTCCAGCCGCAAGGCGGATAAGTGCGCCGAGGTCGCACGGGCAATCAAAAGTGAAGGATGGGAGGCGACGCCCATCGCGTGCAACATCGGGAAACGCGAAGACCTCGAGCGTTTGGTCGCCGAGACCAAGCAATGCTACGGGCGGATTGACAGTTTGGTTTGCAACGCGGCCGTGAATCCTTACTACGGGCCGATGGCCCAGGCCCCGGACGAAGCCTTCACCAAGATCATCGATTCAAACGTGCGCAGCAATCTTTGGCTCTGCAACATGGTGATTCCGGAAATGGCCGAACGACGCGATGGCACAGTGATAATCGTTTCCAGTATTGGCGGTCTGAAAGGCTCGTCGATGCTCGGCATCTACGGCATTTCTAAAGCCGCCGACATGCAATTAGCGCGCAACCTGGCCGTCGAATGGGGGCCGAGTAACATCCGCGCCAACTGCATTGCGCCGGGATTAGTGCGCACAGATTTCGCGCGCGCTTTGTGGGAGAACCCGGAGACTTTGGCCCGAGCTGAGTCCTCTTATCCGTTGCGCCGCATCGGTGAGCCCGAGGAGATTGCGGGCATGGCCGTGCTGCTCGCGTCGCGTGCGGGTAATTGGATAACAGGGCAGACGATTGTAATTGACGGCGGCGCGACGATCGCTGGTGGTTGAGACTGAAAGATGAAAATCCAGGACAAGGTTGTGGTGGTAACTGGCGGCGCCAACGGCATCGGGAGCGCTCTCTGTCGTCGCTTTGCGACTGAGGGCGCGCGGGGCGTGGTTGTTGCCGACCTTGATACGGAAGGCGCGGCAAAGGTAGCCAAAGAAATAGGCGGGTTGACCGTGACGACCAATGTGGGTAGTGAAGCCGACATCGTTCACCTCGTCTCTCAAACTATCGAAGCGTACGGGCCGATTGATCTCTTCTGTTCTAACGCGGGCATCTTTGGCGTGGCTGGTGGGGCAGAGGTCCCGAACGATGCATGGCAACAGAATTGGGATGTGAACGTGATGGCGCATATCTACGCCGCGAGGGCGGTACTGCCCGGCATGCTGGCGCGCGGCTCGGGCTACTTGCTGCAGATAGCATCGGCGGCCGGACTTCTTACCCAGGTCGGCGCAGCGCCCTATTCGGTCACTAAGCACGCGGCCGTTGCTTTTGCCGAGTGGCTGTCAATAACGCACGGAGACGCGGGTATTAAAGTCTCGTGCGTCTGTCCCCTGGGAGTCCGCACGCAGATGTTGCTCGGCCCTGATGGCGAGCGGGAGAGTTTCCTGCGGGCGGGTGCACTTGAGCCGGAAGACGTTGCTGAGGCCGTGGTAGCAGGGATAGCGGAAGAGCGATTCCTGATTCTGCCACACCCGGAAGTCGCGGAATACTTCCGCCGCAAGGCTGACGACTATAACCGTTGGCTGCGCGGTATGCGCCGCCTGAACGCGCAGGTTCGAGCTGACTTGGAAGGCTCTTGAAAACTTGGGCCCCGGCAAAGCCCACAGGAACGGTCCACGAATTAACACGAAATGACTCGAAACTAGTGTCTTCTTCGCTCGTTAGTGTTGGTTCCTCGATCGTGTTCGTTTTCTCACGAGGAAAAAAGAGCCAAGCAACGACTTTTTGGGAACAACCCCGATCCCTCGAAGCGGGCCGATGGAGAAAAAACAAAAGTGCGCTGTAAGATAATCGTCACCCTATTCGCTCTGGTTCTTTTCTCGGCGCTGATTTGTGCTCGTGCCAACTATGCCTACCTGCAAGACCAACAACCGACAACCGATGCGGCTAGCACTCAGATTTACAAAGAGCGGTGCGCGGTCTGCCATGACCGTCCGAAAGATCGTATCCCACCGCGATCCCAGATTGCGAAACAGTCGACGGAAGACGTTATCCGAACGCTGACTACTGGCACGATGAAGGAATGGGCCGCCGAGTTGACTCCCGATCAGATTCGCGCGCTCGCGGTTTATGTCACCGGGAAACAGCCGGGCGCGGGCGTTCAGGGAAATCTGAATGAGAATCTCTGTAAAGATCCCGCTGGGCCGATCAACCTCAACGGGTCGCAGTGGAATGGCTGGGGACGCGATCTGGACAATTCCCGCTACCAACCTAAGCCGGGAATCAAGGCTGAAGATGTCCCGAGGCTGAAGGTCAAGTGGGCCTGGACGCATCCGGGTCCGATGGCCACTGGTCAGCCCACGATCATCGGCGACCGCCTCTTCGTCACTACGGAAGTGGGCGAGCTTTACAGCCTGGACGCGAAAACAGGCTGCATGCATTGGGCGATAAACACAGGCGTGGGAGTGCGCGCCGCCATTAGCGTCGGCCCGCTTCCGGGCGGGTCTAAAGCGAAGTTTGCTGTCTATGTCGGCGA
>JBDUCF010000432.1:0-2716 GCA_040003545.1 Pyrinomonadaceae bacterium
CTCCGCTTTTGTGGCCCCCCAGTAGTCCAGGATCGGCATGACTATTTCCCAACCCCGCTCCGTCATATCTTTGCGCGCGTAGAGAGTTGAATCTCCGAGAATGCAGTCCAACAACAAACGCTCATACGCCTCCGCCAGCTGGACCCCAAAAGATGTCCCATAGCGAAAGTCCATATTCACATCGCGAATGTGTGTGATCTGCCCCGGCACTTTAACCGCGAACCGCAAAGTAATTCCTTCATCCGGTTGGATCCGGATAATCAATTGGTTGGGAGTGACATGTTCCATCACTTCCGCGCCAAAGAGTTGATGAGGCGCGGCCTGGAACTGAATCGCGATTTCAGTCACGCGCTTCGGCAGGCGCTTTCCGGAACGGATATAAAACGGCACGCCCGCCCAGCGCCAGTTGTCAAAGTACATTGTCAGCATGGCGAAAGTTTCCGTAGTCGAATCCGGAGCCACGCCTTCTTCCTGACGGTAACCCGGCACGGGCTTGCCACCGATCGAACCTGGCCCATACTGGCCACGCACACATTCTGCCTGCACACGTTCCGGGGTGAACGCTCGCGCCGCGGTCATGGCTTTGATCTTTTCATCGCGGACAGCTTCCGAGCCCAGATGCGCGGGTGGTTCCATAGCCACGAGCGACAAGACCTGGAACACGTGGTTCTGGATCATGTCGCGCAGGACGCCGGCAGTTTCGTAATAACCTCCGCGGCCCTCTACACCAACCGCTTCGGCGTTTGTGATCTGCACGTGATCTATGTAACGGCTATTCCACAGAGGCTCAAAAATTCCATTTGCGAAACGGAAAGCGAGCAGGTTCTGCACCGTTTCCTTACCGAGGTAATGATCGATGCGGTAAATCTGCGACTCGTCGAGATGTTCGTGAATCTGCTGGTTCAAGAGCCGGGCACTTTCGAGGTCCGAGCCGAAAGGCTTCTCGATGATTACGCGCACCCAACTTCCGTCTTTTGGTTTGGTGAGACCAGCTTTGCCAAGCTGCTCAACGGCCGCTGCATAAAACCTGGGCGCCACTGAAAGATAAAAGAGACGGTTGCCACTGGTGCCGCGTTCGCGATCGATTCGGTCCAGCAATTCAGCTAGCTTTTGGTAGTCCTCAGGGGTGTCGATATCCGCCGTCAGGTAGTAGAGACCCTGCGCGAATGATTGCCAGACCTCATCATCGACACTTTTTGCTTCTGAAAACTCCGCCACCGACTCGCGCATCTTCTCGCGAAACTCGTCGTCGTTCATTTCAGTTCTGGCGAGCCCGACAATTGCAAACTCGGCCGGCAAGAGACGCTGCTGGACCAGCCGGTAAAGAGCCGGAACCAGCTTTCGCTTGGTCAGATCGCCTGAGGCGCCAAAGATGGTCACGCTACAGGGTTCGGCCGTTTTCTCCAGGCGAATGCCCTGGCGAAGTGGGTTTTCGAGTACAGTGCTCACTGTTTCTCCAGGGTTGCTTCCCATTCAGTATGTACCGGAGGTTGGCCCGGCTTGTCGGCACGCTCGTAGGTGTGCGAGCCGAAAAAGTCGCGCTGCGCCTGAGTCAGATTCAGCGGCAGGTTTGCAGTGCGATACATATCAAAATAGTTCAGGCTGCAGGCCATCGCCAGTACCGGCACACCTTGTTGCATGGCCGTCGTCACTGCCAATCGCCAGTTTGGCTGCGCCTCTTCCACCCACGCTTTGAAATCGGGATCGAGCAGCAGATTGGGTAGATCAGATCGGCGCTGATAGGCCTGCTTAATCTTGTCGAGGAACTGCGCCCGGATGATGCAGCCGCCCTTCCAAATACGCGAGACTTCGCCAAGGTTTATGTTCCAGTTCCATTTCTCCGACCCGGCGCGAATCAGGTTCATGCCTTGCGCATACGAACAAATCTTGGACGCATAAAGCGCATCGTGAATCGCATCGATCATCGCTTTCTTGTCGCCGGTATATTTCACTTTAGGACCGCTGATCTGCTTGCTCGCTTCTACGCGTTCTTCCTTGCGGGCAGAGAGCGTTCGCGTATCGATGGCCGCATCGATGGTCGGCACGATGATGCCCAGGTCAAGGGCGACTTCGCTGGTCCACTTCCCCGTGCCTTTCTGCCCGGCCTTGTCGAGAATCAGATCAACTAGCGGCTTGCCCGTTTCCGGGTCGTTGACGCGCAGAATCTTCGCCGTAATCTCGATCAGGAATGACTCGAGATCGCCTCGGTTCCATTCGTCAAAGATGTCTGCCATCTCTGCGGCTCCGAGGCCAAGCACATTGCGCATGATGTCGTAAGCTTCGGCGATCAACTGCATGTCGCCATACTCGATCCCGTTATGCACCATCTTGACGAAGTGGCCCGCGCCACCCGGTCCGATATAGGTCACGCATGGCCCATCATCCACCTTGGCGGCAATGGCTTCCCAGATTGGGCGAATCTGTTCGTAAGCATCGCGGTCGCCACCGGGCATCAGGCTGGGACCCCAGAGAGCGCCTTTCTCTCCGCCGGACACACCTGAGCCAATGAAGTTCAGACCCTCACTCTTCAAAGATTTTTCGCGTCGCTCAGTGTCGACGAAAAAAGAGTTGCCGCCGTCGATGATAATGTCGCCCTGGTCCATAAACGGCTTTATCTGATCGATGGTCCAGTCAACCGGATCGCCGGCTTTCACCAGCAGGATCACTTTACGCGGGCGCTCGAGCGATTGAATAAATTCTTCGGGAGACTTCGTCG
>JBDUCF010000433.1:0-2708 GCA_040003545.1 Pyrinomonadaceae bacterium
ATCCCCGATCGCCATAGGCCTTGCTGCTGGCGAGGTAATGCTCATCTTCATTGAGGAACGCGCTCAGCATTTCAAAGGCGTCACTGACATCGCCGGCGGTCATCTTGCGACAGGTAATCAAGAAAAACTCCTTTCAATAACCCCACGCGGGCAGACCCCGTTAGTTTGCGGCTGCAGGCTAACACTCAGCTTGACAGGAACCGCGACTTCGCAAACTAACAGTTTGCTTTGCGTGCGGTTTTAATCATGCCATACAACTTCCGTGATGCTATAATGCGCTTTCCACATTCCAGGCAAGATTCGTACAAGCAATTCCATCCTCCGAAACTCGAGGTTCACCAACATGAAGCATGCCTTCCTGTCGACTCTAGTGTTGTTTCTGGCGGGCGCGTCCTTCGCGTTTGGTCGCGAAGCGCGACTGGTCCGTTATCCGCATTATCATAATGGCCGCATTGTCTTCAGCTATCTCGGCGACGTTTGGACCGCGGATGAAAACGGCCAGAACGTGCAGCGGCTGACGGTGAACCGTGCTCGTGACGTCTATGCCCGCTATTCGCCCGATGGAAAGTGGATCGCTTTCTCCAGCGATCGAAACGGCAACCTCGATGTTTTCATAATCCCTTCCGAGGGGGGCGCGGCGAAACAGCTGACCGTGCATTCCGCCGACGACACGGTGCTTGGCTGGCGACCCGATTCACGCGCAGTGCTGTTCAGTAGCAACCGCGGCGAAGATTTCACCAGTCAATTGTATCTCGTAAGCATTGACGGCGGCTTACCCATTAAAGCGGGCACGGACATGGGCGTGCAAGCAGCCTATTCGCCTGACGGCAAACGGCTGGCCTACAACCCGAAGTCACAAGTCTACTGGCGCAAGTATTATCGTGGCTCGAACCAGAGCGATATAGTGGTGATGGATGTCGCCTCGAAGAAGTTTACCCAGTTGACTGACTTCGACGGTCACGACTCGTGGCCTATGTGGGGAAGCGATGGCGGTATTTATTTTGTCAGCGACCGTGACGGCAATGGGTTGACTAATATCTGGCGCATCTCCGGAGACCGCGGTAAAGCCGATCGGATCACTTCCTTCAAGACCGGCGACGTGCGCTGGCCGGCAATTAGCGGCGACGGACGCACGATCGTTTTCGAGCACGATTTCGGCATCTGGAAGCTCGACTTGAACAGCCGGAAGACATCTCCAATTCAACTCAACATTGCGGCAGAGACGCAAGAAAACCTTAGCGAGGTGCAAAACTTCAACTCCCAGTCAGACGATTTCGACCTGGCGCCTTCGGCGCGTCGGGTGGCCTTCGCAATTCACGGCGAAATCTTTACCGCCCCAGTCGAAGAAGGCGATCTCAAACAACTAACCGATGGTCCAGCTCGCGACCGCTCCGTTAGTTATGCGCCCGACGGCAAATCAATTGCATTCGTTTCTGATCGCAGCGGGCGCGAAGAAATCTATGTTGCATCTGTCGACGGCGCGGGAGAAGCGCGGCAGGTTACCAGTATCGATACCCTAAAACTCGGGTATCGTTGGTCTCCTGATGCGAAAGAAATTGCTTTTTCCACCTCCGACGGCAAATTGCGCAAAGTCGACATTGCTACAAAAAACGTGGCCGAGCTTGATTCGTCAAACTACGGCAATATCAGCGCGCCAATGTGGTCGCCGGACGGCAAGTGGATCGCGTATGCCAAGCCGGACGTCACACGCACATCAGACATCTACCTGATCGCCTCGTCGGGCGCGGAAAGGGAGGCGCACAAGGTCACGTTTGATTCGAACAGCGATGTGAATCCGTGGTTTGCGGCGGATGGACGCAAGCTTTTTTTCCAACGAATTGAAGCCACTGGTGGCAACACTCCTAACTCTGTTCAGATCTATTCAGTAGTTCTCGAGCATCTGGATCGAGATCCGGATGATGCTGAGGAACGGGCAGAGGCAGAACCAGCTCCGCCTATGCCGGGAGAACCTGGAACCGAAGGGACTGCGAATGCCGGCGGCGGCGGCCGGCGTGGACCGGCAGAGCGCCGCGGGCCGCCGCGTGAAATCAAGATGGATTGGGCTGGAATGAAGCGGCGTACCCGCCAGATCACCCGCATGCCATTTCCGGTTTCGTCGTATACCGTCGCGCCGGATAGTCGCACAATTGTTTTTGTCACAACTGAACCCGCGGGTACGGTCAGCATCCCGGTGATTTATTCGATCCAGGACGACGGCAAACGACTCGCACGCATTTTGTCAGGACAAGCGCCAGGGGAAGACAGTGGTCAAGGCGGAGGTGGTTTCGGCGGGGCCGGTATCTCCGAGCTAAACATCTCCCGCGATGGCCGCACGCTCTACTTCAGCGAGCGCGATGGCATCTATTCAGTGCCCCTACCGGCGCAGGCATCATCGGCGGCGGCGGCGGCAGCGACAGCCGGTGCGCCCCGCGGTGAGGGCACGCGCAAACGCATCAACTTTAACGTGAGAGTTCGCATCGACCATCCAGCTGAATGGGCGGAGATGTTTGACGACGCGTGGCGGACCATGAAATATCGTTTTTACGATCCGCAAATGCACGGGATCAACTGGGATTCTGCCCGTGAAAAGTATCGGCCGCTGGTCGATTTTGTCGGCGACCGGCAAGAGCTGCTGAATATCATCAACGAAATGATTGGCGAGCTGAATGCTTCACACACAGGTGCAGCGCCGCCTCCGCGCGCAGCCA
>JBDUCF010000434.1:0-2691 GCA_040003545.1 Pyrinomonadaceae bacterium
AGCAGGAAAGAAAGACGAAGCACGAGCCTGGGATAGCAATACAGCTCGTAGCCGATTCCGGAGAGAGCAAGCAAATGAAGCTGATGGTCGCCGCAAGTCTAATCGCCCTTTGCCTGTCAGGATGTAGTTCCTACGGCTCAGGTCCGGCCGCCGCGAGCCGAAATGATGGTGCCCGCTTAACAGATGATGAAAAACACCGCCTCTACTCGGCCGCTTTGTCGGCCAGCGAGTCTCCGCTTGATAGCGATGTGTTCAAAAACGTTTGCAAGAAGATCGGAATCTTCGACGCCGGCGGCAGTCCGACCGACAACTACATGGGCTTCGTCACCGCGCACGTTGAATGGGCGGTGAAAAGTGAAACCGAGCAGTTCAAGCGGGATATCAACACAAAGGAAAAGGCTCGCGAGTACATAGAGAAATACCTCCCATGATTCGTCGAAGCGATATCAGGACCGGGGACCGGGTCCGCTTAGTAAGGAAGTACGGTGGCAAAAACCATCGACACTGTCCTTTTCGGTCAGCGGTGACCAGGTCGCTACCGGTTCCGGTTCTGATATCGGCGGAGCTGGGAAACATTTTATGCAAAGCTCCAGGATGGGAGGTTTCGAGACCGGGAGATAGAAAATGAAAAAGTTCCACGTTATCGCCTGGGGCTTGCTACTGGCGGCAGCTCTCATTCTGATTCAGTCGCTCGCGCTAATCAGAGTTCTGACTGCGGCTAGTGGAGCGCGCTCGAAGCAGAGAGGGCAAGCGACTCAAAATCTGCCGCCCCGGGCGGGCGCAAGTAATGACATCGCCTTACATGCAGCCGGTAGTGGTGCTCCGTGGCTCAACCTGCAAGACGGTCATGACGTAGTGACTTCATAAGAGGAGATAAGGCATGAGAAAGTTTCGTTTAGAGATTCGGTTGATGGTTCTTGTAGTCTCGCTGGTGGGAGCGAGTATGGCTGTAGTTCAATCCGTGGCGTTGATAAAAGCTCGCGCATCGAAGTCAAAACCGCCTGCGGTAGCGGGCGGCAAAGCGCCAAGCCCGCAGACGCTCGCGCGGATGAGCGAGCAGCCATCGTTGTTTGTAAGTGAACGCGACAGCCCGCTCGTCAGCCTGCGCGATGGCCACGATCTCATCAGCTCTTACACCGGCGCGCCGGAGCTGGTCGCGCTACTCGAGCAGAACCAGGCGCGTCCTTTGTCGTTGGCCACGGCTGATTTTGACGAAGACGGCGTGCCGGATCTCCTCAGCGGTTTTGCTGCGAGCGTCAACGGTTTTGCTGGGAGCGCAGGGCGGGGTCCCCAAGCGGGCAGCCCGCTTGGGGTGCTAGACGACCCGCCTGCATCGGGCGCAGGGCTCATCACCTTGCATCGCGGCAACTTGGACGCGATCTATCCGAATACCCCGGAAGCGCAGCAACGAAAAGCTGCCGACGAGTTTACTGACGCGCCGTTTCTCTCTGCCGCGCGTGTTTTTGCGTTGCCCGAACAACCGGACTTTATCGGCGCCGGAGATTTCGACGCCGATGGGCATTGGGACGTTGTGATGGCGGCGCGTGGCAGCATGAAACTCTACTGGATGGCCGGCGATGGTCGCGGCGATTTCGGACGCGCGCAGGTAATCGCATTGCCCGGTGTCGTGACGGCTCTGGTAACCGGTGAGATCAATCGCGCTGATGGGTTGGTGGATGTCGTGGTCGGCGTAGCGCAAGCTGCCAGCTTGCGAATGCGAGGCGCAGCCTCGCTGGATTCAACTGCCAACTCAGAGGAAAGGCAAAGCCCTTCCGCACTGTTGGCGGCGGAGCCGCACGGGATGTCCAAACTGAATGCGCCAGCTGGCAGCTTGCGCAACGCGGGAGCGCAAGCGCTGGTCTTTGAAGGGGCGGAGGGCGCGCTCAGACACGAGCCGGAGATAATCGCTCTTCCGGGGACGGCAACTTCATTTTCGCTCGGCCAGTTGGATGACAGCTATGAGATGGATCTAGCCGTGGCTTCAGGCAGGAATCTCTTGATTGTGCGTGGGCGCGATCGAAGACTTTCTTTGGATCAGGAAGAACAGGCCAAAGTTCAACCGGCAGAGGTCGAACAGCAGTCGATGCCGTTTAAAATCGCATCGATTGCAATCGGGGATTTCACTCGTGGTGACATAAATCAGATCGCTGCGCTGTCTGAAGACGGCGCTGTGCGCGTAATGGAACGAGACGGCAAGACCGTTGCGTCATCAGTGGTTGTGTTTAGCGGCGGGCTACTGCCCGCCGATGATTCGAGTTTTGCGACACGGGCGGGCAGTAGCCCGCCTCTAAACGAGGTGAATGAGGCGCGCGAGCCTTCACCAGCGCTCGTACGCGCGCGTGTTTCCGTAACCGGCTTTGATGATCTTGTTGTGAGGGATCGCGACAATCGTCAATTTCACATCGTGAGTAGCGCTGTTCAGAGTGCCGACCTTAGTCGCCGGTCTCGTCATTCAGAAAAGAACCTAACTAAAGTTGGTATTCTAAACCTACTTCACGCGGCTCTTTCGTCGTTTAAGGAAATCAATCAGGACAAATTGTGAGAGATTTGACGGGTTGGCAAAGTATGCCTTGCCGTGGGTCATCGCGGTCATCTGCTTCACGAACTCGACCAGATAATAATCGCTGGCCAGCATGAAAGTATTGATCATGATGCCGGCTTTGCGGCAAGCCTGGACCTCGCGAAACGTTG
>JBDUCF010000003.1:0-28899 GCA_040003545.1 Pyrinomonadaceae bacterium
CCAGACCAGCCGCCGGAGTACTCCGAGAAGTTGGAGGACGTGAAGCTTGGCCATAAAGGACAGGACCAATCCAATTCGAACGCTGCACCTTCTGCTATTTACGTGCCGCACGGGGTGAACACTCGCAAACATCAAACCTCGCGGGAGCTGCATCCAGCGAATAGCTTTAGAATTAGAGAGTTAAAAGAAGCTAAAGGGGGTGAGAAATGAGAACTGGGTCGGGTTGGGAAGTATGAGCAAGCATATCAACCTTGATACTCCGGCTATCACTTCTGATATGCTTCGCCGGAAATGGATCCCCACCTCATCGCTATTTCCGGCTCACTGAAGGGAACGACCTTCGCTTTATCCAACCACGAAATCTCAATCGGCCGAGAGGCTTCGAACGGCATTTGCCTGAATGATGCTTCCGTGTCGCGAAGGCACTGCGTCCTCACGCGCGACGCTAATCCCGCGCCGGCTGATTCCCCACAATTCAAGATCGTCGATTTGGAAAGCTTCAACGGCACCTTCGTCAATGGAACTCCCGTCAAGGAACACACACTTGCTCACGGCGATCAGATTGCTTTGGGAGACGTTCAGTTTCTCTTCCTGCTTCACGAAGTTGAGGCGGGAACCGCGCCGGTCCAATTCGATGAGGGTGATTTGATCACGCGATCCACAGTGAGGCTGCAGCGCGAAGACGCGTTTTATCTTCGCCCTGAAAGAGTGCTCGCGGAACTACCGCAAACGGCTCGCGTCGCGCGCGAGTTGAATGCGCTGCTAAAGATCAGCACGACGATCAACTCCATACGCAATCTGCGTGAACTTCAACATCGGTTGCTGGAGTTGATTCTTGAAGTCATTCCGGCCGAGCGGGAAGCCATTCTTCTTGTTGACGGGAGTCCGGCCGCGTTTTCCTCAGTCTCCGGGTGGAACCGGAAGACCGGACCTGATGATTCGCTCAAGGTAAGTCGGACCATCACAAATCAAGTCCTGGATGAAGAAGTCGCCCTCTTGAGCAACGACATCCTTGAAAATGAGAGAGCTGACGGCACACCCAGCCTAATCGCCGCGCGTGTTTGTTCGGTGCTCTGTGTGCCGCTGGTTTCTTTCAACAAGTCCCTGGGCGTTATCTATCTCGATACCAGCAATCCCACGGGACGGTTCGACGAAGGGCATCTCCAGTTACTCACCGCGATTGCGGGAATTGCCGCGATCGCTATTGAGAATGTGCAGCATCTGGAATGGCTGGAAGTTGAGACTCACAGATTACAGGAGCAGTTCCACCTCGAGCATAAGATGATCGGCGAGAGTGCCCCGATGCGCGAGGTCTACAATTTGCTCGCCAAAGCAGCGCCAACCGAGTCTACGGTTTTGCTTCGAGGTGAGAGTGGGACTGGAAAGGAATTAGCAGCTCATGCGATCCACCTGAATAGCTCGCGCGCTGCGAAATCTTTCGTAGCAATCAATTGCGCGACTCTCAGCGAAACCCTGCTTGAGAGTGAGCTGTTCGGACATGAGAAGGGCGCGTTCACCGGAGCAATTGCGCAGAGACGTGGCAAGCTTGAAGTTGCCGATGGCGGCACAGTTTTTCTCGATGAAGTCGGTGAACTAACCCCGATGATTCAGGCCAAGCTCTTGCGGGTGCTGCAGGAACGCGAGTTTGAAAGAGTAGGCAGCACGAGGAACATTAAGGTCAACGTCCGCATCATCGCCGCTACCAATAAGAATTTGGAAGACGCCATTCGCAGTGGAAGCTTTCGCCAGGATCTCTATTACCGCCTAAACGTGATTTCTATCACGATTCCGCCATTAAGAGAGCGTCGGGAAGATATTTCCCTGTTGGCGAGCTACTTCGTGGCGAAATACAGCAAGCTCTGCAAGCGCCGGGTTAGCGGAATATCGTTGGAGGCGCGGAACATTTTGCGTTCTTATGATTGGCCGGGAAACGTGCGCGAACTGGAAAATGCAATCGAACGAGCTGTGGTGCTTGGTTCGAGTGAGGCACTTCAATGCGAGGATTTGCCCGAAACGTTACTGGAAGCCGAGAGCGGCACCAGTCCGGAGGACGTGGGCTATTACGAAGCCCTTCGAGAGATGAAGAAACAGCTCCTCAACAAGACACTGGAACAAACTGGCGGCAGCTACACCGAAGCCGCCAAACTGCTCGGCATCCATCCAAATAATCTTCACCGGTTGATGAGGAGTTTAGATCTTAAGAAGAAATGACTTGGCGGCGCGTTCGCTTGAAACCCTATCCAGCAAAGCTTTCTACCCAGCCACCGCGAAGGTGGTATCCACAACTAACATATCAATTGTGATTGCGGGACTATCACTGTTGATAGCTTCATCCTCATCGACCACAAACAATTGTTGTTAAATCTACCTTGGTTTTCCAGCGCAATTCGTCCAATCGCCCAACAAATCCAGTGCGCGGTCTGATCGATCGCTTCGATCGACACGCTTGGCATACGAATAGCAGTTGCCAGAGTGTTCGAAAATTCTCACAGGCTTCACCCGGAGGAAAGCACCATGTTCAAACGGAAGATCGCGTTCGCCACTCTCGCCATTGCTACTCTTCTTTTGTTCACAGGAGTTCCCGCCAAGAACGTTTGCGCTCAAACTCCCACACCCTCTCCGAGCGCGGAAGAACTCAGACTGCAAGAAGAGAAGAGGCTTCTTGAACTGCAACGCGACATTGAGCTGGCAAAGAAGGCCATCCGCGATGCGCAACCGCAACCGCAAGCGAAATCCACTCCACCCGAGCCGACGGCCACTCCGCTCTCCGGCGACACTACGCTGGACGAGGGTGTTCGCATGGAAACGGACATCGTGGCCTACAAAGCGATGGCCGAAGCGGCCCGAACCCTGGTCGATGACATTGGTAATCGCTCCCCAAAGCCCTTAAGAAACCTCGCTATTTATGACGCCCAAGTAGTAAAGGACTGGCGCTTCTATCAAGCAGTTTTTCCTGCCTTCAAAGGGCAAACGGAAGATATTCTTAGTAGTTACAAGGACATGATATGCCCAAATGCGGCGGTTGACCCGAAGTTCTATAAATTATATTGCAAGAAGAAAGATGACAGTGCCTTCCTCCACGATGAACGCATCGATACTGCAGACCTTGCTCCGGCAGCCATTGAAAACGCATTCGCGGTGGGGGGAAACCTGATCAAGTCCTTCATTGACCTGACCTCGCTCTTCCGTACCGACACCAAAATCACAGGTAAGTCAGTAACTATTGATGATAGTGCCCTGGTAGCAGAGGTCTTCAGAGTTCTAAAGGAAAAAAGCGCAAATACCAATCTTTATTATCCCAAGGTGTTTCCGCCAAGAATCGATCCCAACGGCCAGTCGACGACGATCCAACTAGTTGGCTTACTGTTTATCTATAAGTCCGAGGCGGACAGGTTAATCAAAAATCAAACGGGTGTGCAGGAGGGGCTTACCACCAGCATAAAGGCAGACGTCAAAGAGAAGGGTCAGCTTGATACCGATCTCGCCCAGGTCAAAGTGCTAAAGCAGGAATTGGATAACCTGTACGCCGCTATGCGCGCAGAAAAAGTGAGACTCTTCAGGCAGAAGTTGTGGGAGGAGATAGTCGAGGTTCAGAGCAAACTTTCAAAATTCAGACCGCAGGCAGAATTAGAGGCGAGGATTAGTGTCCTGAAAGGCAGAATTAATCTCGTGCTCGCGCAAATCGACGCTATAGATTCATCCATCGAGCCGCTGGCGGAACTCAACACGAGGTTCCAAAAGTTCGTGGACGAATTCGTCAAAGTAGACGGAAGCGGCGTGAATGCTTTGGCTCTGTTCATTAGATCTGAAGATATCACTGGGGCGATGCCAGATCCTGATAGCTATTGGCTGGAAATCAAATCGGTAGCCGCAGGAGGAAATAACCGGACCCGGAAGAACCTCATTTGGTTCTTCAGTGGCGCCCGAGTAGATCATAGCGGTGGGGTCATCATCGAATACACCCTCTACGATAGAACAGGCGCAGTCGTTGTTTCAGACAAGCTTTCCCATTACGAAGGATATGTTCGACCTAAGAGGATCCGCAGCGGAAGCTTCAAAGATCCCGGTGACGAGTAATTCTATTCCGCCTCTAGGGTAACATCGACCAGGGCGTACCCGTGCGATCTGCGCGACGAAAAGTACCTCTCAACCCACAGATAACGTGAAGGGGGAAACAACATGTCCATTAATAACGGTGCTTTAATTCGAACTCTGTTTGTCGCCGTTGGCGTTTTTGCTGCCGCGGGCCTGATGGCTGGTCCCGCATTGCTTCACACAGCTGCTCAGAAGCCAACAAAGTCGGACCTCTTTGTGCAGGTCGATCAAAGTACGCGAGATCTGACTCCCGAACAGGAAGCATTGCTTGCTAAGATCAAACAAGAGACAACAACTGCAGAGACGAGATTGGTAACAGTTCGAACTGCTTTGCTGAGCCCATCACCTACGAGCCTGCTGGTGAACGTCAAACCCGGCAAACAGTTTGAGGTTCTCACCACCGAGACCAGGCCGGGAGAGGAAGGCATTATGACCTGGATCGGCAAGCCTCAGGCTCCGTCCGACGCCGCTGTGTTCATTGTTGACAACGGGAATGTGACCGGCACCATCAGAGAAGGAAATGAACTCTACTCCGTAAGACCTTTAGGGGGAGGCTTGCATGTAGTAATCCGACAAGATCAAACCAAATTCCCTCCCGAGCATCCGCCTCAGTTTGCACAACTAGAAAAAGAGGCTCCCAAAGAGTTCCCGAGCTTGGCCATCGCGGACGTCTCTCCGGGGCCGAAAGTTCTGCGCGTGCTTGTGGCGTACACTCCCAGCGTCGCAGCTGCTCGCCCTGATATTAACGCATTCATCGACTTGGCAATTGCCGAAACAAATCTCAGTTACACCAACAGTCAGGTCAACATACGCGCGGAGCTGGCGCACGCTTATCAGGTGAGTTACCAGGAATCATCCAACCAAGATTCGGATTTAGTTTTGTTTCGGAACAACAACGACTCAGTAATGGATGAGGTGCACAATCTTAGAAATACGTACAGCGCTGACGTCTGCGTCCTGCTGGTTAATACCGGTGCCTTCTGTGGTACTGCGTCTGCGATTTTGGCGACGGAAAGCACCGCGTTTGCTGTCGTGTATTACTCATGTGCGACAGGGAACTATTCATTCGGTCATGAGATCGGCCACCTCCAGGGCGCCCGACACAACATAGAAGCTGATCCTGACGTCACTCCATTCGCTTATGGTCATGGACATTACAACCAGAGCGGGAATTGGCGGACGGTAATGTCTTATGCGTGCCCTGGAGAGGCCGGATGTCCTCGCATTCCCTACTGGTCGAATCCGAATCTTAAGTATAATGGCGCACCCCTGGGCACTGAACCTTATTGCAACGACGCCAGGGTGCTTAACGAAACGGCACCAATCGTTACCGCCTTTCGTAATTAGACGTTCTCAATCCTCATGCACAGTCGGTGAGTCCGCGTGAGGTACGAAGCAGCGGCGGCAACGGGCCTCGTACATGCCTTCGCCGCCGACCGCAACGCGCTCTTCGGATTCAAAAGTGCGCTGCGTATAGTTGGCTGGTTGGCCGCATTTCATGCAAATCGCATGGGTCTTGGTTATGTATTCAGCGATCGCCAGAAGCTGGGGCATCGGTTCCCAGGGCTTGCCGGTGTAATCCTGGTCCAAGCCGGCGATGATCACTCGAACCCCGCGCTGGGCCAGTGTGTTGGCCACCGCAACCAGTTCATTGTCGAAGAACTGGCCCTCGTCAATGCCCACCACCTCGGTATCAGGTTCAAGTCTGGCAAGCAGATCTTTGGTGCTGGTTATGTTGGATGATTCGTGCCGCATCTCAGAGTGCGAAACGATATGATCCTGCGAAAAGCGGCTGTCAATCTGTGGTTTGAAAACCTGAACTTTCTGTCGCGCGATCTTTGCTCGGCGCAAGCGGCGAATCAACTCTTCTGATTTGCCTGAGAACATTGAACCGGCGATCACTTCAATCCAGCCGGCACTGGGTCGCGAATAAGAAGTAGGCTCGTGATCGGCTTGTGCAAAACGGTCTTCCATTATGAAAGTTTAGAGTTCAAGTTTTTAGCTTGCATCCCTTCTGGGAGAGGTTGATTTCTAAATCTGAGTATACAACGCTGCATTATAAAAAGGCGCGAAGGCGGCAATCAGCGCCGCTTCAAAACTCATCGCCCGCGTCAGCAAGTCGCGAGAGAGAATACCCCAGGCGCCCTGGCGGCTGCGCACGTCGCGGGCGCCGGCAACCTCATCGATCACTAATCCTAGCTCACGTCGGCCTTCGACGACGCTTTTTACGATCGAATCCGGGACACCAATCGAAGGCGCTGCGCCAAAGCTCCCTCTTCGGCCGTCCGTCGCAAACGCCCAGCCTCGCAGAAAAGTATGCCACTCACCATCAACTGAGATCGAATGAAAGCCGCCTTCGAGACCGACATAGAGTTCCGCGTCGAGGTTTTGCCTAACAAGGGTGTCGCGTACTGCGAATGCTCGTTCACGAGCTCCTTGCATCAGTTGCCAGTCGGTCAACGGCATAGCCGGCACGCTGGTCGTTACGGGACGAGCTACGACGCTGGCGTTGCTCCATCCCGAGTCTATCTCGGCGATGCGAGCTATACTCGCACGCACAGCCATGATCTTCGCGGCTCGATCCGAGCCGAGCGCGATTCTCGTGATTGGCGCTGAAGATTCGCTACGAGCCAAAGTTTTCCCACTGGCAACCGGAAGAATGGAAAAATCCGAACGAGGCTATAACAGGCGGGCGCTGCGCGTCAAAGCTAAGCGTTTTATACCGATGCGCCAGTGTTCGTTTGGTTGCTTCCTTGACTTTCATCTTAGCCGTTGCTGTAATCCGAAATCGTTGCGGCCAAAACTTTTTGTAGTAACCGATTGATTGGGACCTGGAATGTCTGTCGAAGATCTGGTTTACGATTGGAATCGCATCGAACCTTCGCTGCGCGCGCCGGATCGCCATATCGGCTTTGATGACGAGACGCTCCGCGACGGATTGCAGTCGCCGTCCGTGTGCGAACCTCCGGTCGAAAAGAAGATCGCCCTGCTGCACTTGATGGAGGTCCTGGGCATTGATACGGCCGACATCGGCTTACCGGGTGCCGGCGGGACGCACGCCGCCGGCGTCGAGCGATTGGCGCGCGAGATCGCCGAAAAGAAACTGAAAATCCGCCCCAACTGCGCCGCGCGCACGCATCGCAGCGACATCACGCCAATCGTAGAAATCTCGCAGCGCGTCGGAATTTCCATTGAAGCCTGCACCTTCATTGGCTCTTCACCTATACGCTTCTACGCTGAAGAATGGACGCTTGACAAGCTTTTGCAACTTACGGAAGACGCAGTTACCTTTGCGGTCAGTGAGGGACTGCCGGTGATGTTCGTCACCGAAGACACCACGCGTGCCGATCCCGAAACGATTCGCGCCCTTTACACTACGGCAATTCGCTGTGGCGCTCGCGCTGTATGCGTGTGCGATACCGTAGGCCACGCAACACCCGACGGCGCCCGCGCAGTGGTCCGATTCGTCAAGTCAATCATTCAAGAGCAGGGTGAAGACGTACGGCTCGACTGGCACGGTCATCAGGATCGCGGCCTTGGCGTAATCAATTCGATTGCCGCAATCGAAGGTGGAGCCGATCAGGTTCACGGATCAGCCCTCGGCGTCGGTGAGCGCGTGGGTAATGCGCCGATGGATCAGTTGCTGGTGAACCTGAAACTGTTGGGTTGGATCGATAACGATCTTTCGCGCCTGGGCGAATATTGCGAAACGGCCGCGGACGCGTGTGGCTGGACAATACCGCTTAACTATCCTGTCTTCGGACGCGATGCATTTCGCACCGCCACGGGCGTGCACGCTGCCGCCGTGATCAAGAGTTATCGTAAAGGCGATCCTCAACTTGCGGACCTGATTTATTCGGGAGTGCCCGCCGGTCTGTTCGGCTTGAAGCAGGTAATTGAGATCGGTCCCATGAGCGGCAAGTCAAACGTCATCTACTGGCTGGAGACTCGCGGCATCCAGGCCAGCGAGGATCGCATTGCGCGCATATACGAACATGCCAAGCGCTCCTCCGGCGTGCTTACTGAGGAAGAGGTGATGGTACTCGTGGAAACTGACGGTTGAAAGTAAACGCTCAAACCACGTCGCCATGAAGGCCCGCGGTACATTTGCGCAACGAAAAAGGCAAGAGGTTGCTCGCCTCTTGCCTTTCTTGATTTGGGTGGATGGCTGCGATGTTATTGCGGCGCTGGCCCCCACTGTCGCTACCTACTAATTAATCGGGATAGTAACAGTGGCTGATCCGGCTTTACCTGCCGGAAAACGTTTTTGCCGCGCAATTCTGAGAGCCGTCGCGTCGCCTCCTGACGCCTGCGTGACTCGGCCATTCTCGTCATAACTAACCTGCACAGTGACTTTTTTCTGTGCGGGAATAACGCTGGCCAGCTTCTTCGCAGCATCTGCATTTGGATTTGGCGTCTGTAGCGAGCTCCTCGATGCGGCAGAGGCGTCAATCCTGGCTTCCCTCGCCTTAGCACGTTCGCGCGCTTCCCGCTCGTGTCGCGCCAGGAGCGCAGCATCACTATTGGAAGCTGCACTATCCGGCGCGCTGGATTCGGCGGGAGCTGGATCGTTCGTGGCATTGGTGGATGACGATGCTTCTGAAGGCGTCACCGTTGAAGGCTGGCTTGCTGCTTGTAGAGGTTTGTTCCTGCTGTACCAGCCGGCTGGCACACCGACAATTGCGACCACCAGGATTATGACCGCGACCACGCCTGCAGTGACCAGTTGATTTCGCCTCGGACCGGAATCCCCGCCAAAACCAGACAGGAAAGCCGGCAGATGCGATGAGCGACCTTCGGACGACGCTGAGCCTTCTGACTCTTCTTCGTCCGGATCCGCAACGTACCCTGACGGAAATGCTTCTCCCGGTATGATGCCTTCATCCATGCGACGCAAGCCTTCGAGTACGACCTGGGTCCAGGGCTGGTTAATGGTTCGCTCGCGGGCTTCAACCGAAGGAGTGAAGTTAAACGACGCGTTAGGCAAGGTCAGCGCGGAATAAACCGCATCGATACCTCGCAATAGACCAATCCTCGCGTGAACTACGGAACCAGCCTGCAGGTAAAAATAGCCGGCTCCGCGCGGGTAGATAACTTTCAGGCGGCCGGTCTTTCGTTGGTTGCAGAAAAACTCGATCAGTTCAGCTAGCGAGAGATCGCTGAGCTCTCCAGTCAATGCCATGCTTTTACTCCTCTAAATATTTCAACGAAACAACGCGGGGGATTCCAGACTGGGCCAGCCTTACGACTGTCACCGACCAGGGCGTGCTTAATTAGGAAGGTTGAAGTGGTAGTTGATAATGCCGGCAACCTTAACCGGTTGACCGGAAAGCTTGCTCGGCGAAAAGCGCGCACGGTTCGCGGCCTGTACCGCGACATCGCGAAGCAAGGTATTGCCACTGACCGCCTGGGCAGAAATTACTTTTCCGTTTTCATCAATAATCACTTCTACTACCACTGTGCCGCTCGCGCGCATTCGTCGGGCGACGTCCGGGTAAGAAGGTGCGGGCAGGGTTATCGCCGAGCCGTTCAAGACCCCGCCTGAAACTGGTTTCATCAAAGGTTTAGGCGTTGCATTCGCTGGCGGTTCGCCGCCGGCTTCGACTAACGCTCGCTTAACTCCAATAGAGCTGCCGGCATCGCTCGTCGGGCTTATTGCCAGCTTGGATTTATTAATCGACACCGCGTTTGGCACAGCTCCGGCAACCTTGTTTGTTTCTGCTGGTTTGTTAACGACAGGTGATGGGTCAACTGGTATAGACTTCGCCTCCGAGACAGGAGCACTGCTTGAAGGCGACGCCGACCCCGATCCGGTAGGGGCAGGCTGACCCGGCTGAAGCATCTTTGCCATGTTCTCATCCAGGTAGTACATGATGGTACGGTAGGTAACCTCGGTGGGCTCAAAACTCGCCTTACCGCCATCGACGACCGCGACGGCCGTGGTCATCTTGGTCCAGTTGCCGGCGAAATCAAATTCGTATTTATAAACTTCCTTACTTACCAGGGATCCATCAGTACTGTGCAAAGTCATCTCGCTGATGTTTCCTTTGTCATCATATTTGTACAGCTCTCTGCCGGTAAGCGTGCCGCCGGCCACTGGAAAGTAGCTGTTTTCGGTCTTATGTCCTTTTATATCGTAAGCAGACGACTCAAGCACGACCCGTTTGTCTTCCACAAGTTTTCCACCGGAGCTGGTTAATTTTGCTATCTCTGTTTTGATCCGCCGCACCGGTCCAAGTAAACCGTCTCGGACCCGATCGTTGTCCGCAACTGACGAAGAAACGCTGGCCGGTTGGGGCTGAAAACTGTTTGTCTTTGTCGACAGATTCTCCTGAGCCTGCACAGTTCCAACCAAACCGGCGGCAATGAGACTCAAGCCGATGCTGCAAACTCGCTTTATCATTAGGGATGCTCCTGTGTGCGCTGAGGCGCAACGCTGTTCGAAAGGTGAGAAGTGGGCGGTAGCGTTGAAGCTGGAATTGGGGCCAAGACCTACGAACCATGGCCGTCAATCACGGCACCCAAAATAATAGCGAGTTTAACGTGGTTTGTCCAGAGAAAACCGGGGTTCGCATAAGGAAAGTCTCCTATTTTACCGGGGCTTTCCGCCCATCGGCGGGTGTTTGACCCGCGAGTATCGTCCCGATTTTGTCGATAACGGAGATGCTGTCGCTGCCGTGAGTCGAATCGTTGCAGATGATCGAAAAGGCCAGGTCTTCCCCGGCCGGGGTTGTTATGTAACCGGAAAGAGCGTTGTCGTAGGTTAGCGAGCCGGTCTTGGCGGTAATGCGCTCCCCGCTCGCTTTCATGCGGAACGCGAGGGTGCCATCCTTGCCCGCCACTGGTAAGGAACTCCGAAAGGTGCTTGCGGCAGATGTCCTGGAGACCGCTACCAGCAAAAGCGCAGTGGCTTGAGGAGTGACGAGATCAAGACGGGATAGCCCTGAACCATCATGCAGCGCCAGATTATTCGTAGGGATCCCGGCGCGCTCCAGCCACCCGCGAATAATCGCCAGCGCAGCTTCATCGTCACCTCGCTCGCGCATCTTGTGCTGATCCGGATCGGGCGCCATGGCCCCACGCTCCTTACCGAGAGTACGAAGAATCAGTTCCGCGTTGAGATTGATGCTCTTCTTGTTTGTTTCTCGCACGATTTCTGCAAGCGTCCCGCTGGTGACGGCAGCCAACTCGATCGATTGTCGCGGATCGAATCTTTCACTCGCCACCACTCGGTAATTTCGACTGCGCGGTTCGCCGTCGATTGTGATTCCTCGAGCCGCCAGTGCCTCTTTGAATAAGGTCGCAGCCCATAACGCCGGATTGTAAACCGAAAGACGGGCGCCAAATCCTTTTCCACCCGCGGGAAACTCGCCCCAAACAATCAACTCATTATCGGAGACGCCTCGATTGATTCCGACACTGGGCACAGTGCTCCCATCAACCGTGGCGACATTGTTAAGGATGTGAAAGTAGTTGCCGCTCTTATTCAAGCCGACTGTGGCGGGTTTTCCTGTCTTACTCGCCGGAGTGATGGTCAAGTCGATCTCATTAGAGTCTATTGAGAGGGCACTGGCCTCCGCGCCGAAATACCACTGAATATCGTTCCATAGCCAACCGTCGCCGAACGAGTTGCCTCGAAAATAACTTTCATCTCCGATGATGTTTCCGGTCACCCTTCTGACGCCCTGCGCGTAAATATCGTCCGCGAGCTTGGCCAGCGAAGGTTCATTTTCCTTTCGCTGAGAAACCAAATCAGGCGCACCGCGACCGTAGAGTGTCAGGTCACCCTTGATCGTACCGTTTATATCGGGCTGTGCCTGAGCATAGACGGAAGTGCGCCAGCGATAATCCGCGCCAAGCAAGTCCAGAGCAACTGCCGTCGTGTAGATTTTCATGTTCGACGCCGGGGTGAATAGCTTGCCGCCGTCGCGAGAGTAAAGTGTGCGACCGTCGCGAAGTGACATCACGAATACACCCCAACGCGCAGAAGCTAGTTCACCTGTATCGATCGCCTGATCGATAAGGTGTGCGAGTTCGATATCGGCGGCTGAGGCGTTGGCGGAACTTATGGGACGCGCGGCGGTTTGCGACGAGCCGCTTGTTATCGTCTTCTGCGGCGTATCGTCTTTCCGGACGGCAGGGGTGATCGCGACAATCGCGAGCGCCAGCACCAGAAAGACTGGCAGAACGACCAACTGCGAATTGGAAAGTTTTCTCATGACTCACCCACCAGAGGAGTTTCTGGCAAACAGCGCGGACATTCGTGCTTGGGCGAGCACTTCGCAGGTAGCGTCGTAAACTTCCTCAGGTGGTATTTCGTCAATGGCATAGTTTCTGATTAGCCGGTGTTGTTGACCCACGGGGAGAAAGACATTCGGGGCGCGGCGGTCCAATAAAGCAATGGTCGTGGCGCCGACCGCCGCCGCTATATGCATTGGTCCGGTATCGTTACATACGAGAACTGAAAGCCGCGCCAGTGCTGAAGCCAGTTGCGGAATCGTGAGCTTGTCCAGGATAAGAGCCGAGCGAGGAAACGTAGCGCGTATCTCCTCAACCATCTCTCGCTCTTCCGGTCCGGCGAAGACAATAACGCGCACATCACCGTTGCGCACCAGTCGATCGGCCAATTCCGCAAAACGTTGCAGTGGCCAGCGACGGCTGGGATGTCCCGCCCCAGGATAAATGCCTACCAGCGGCACTCCGGCGGACGCTCTCTCTTTCCGCAAGATGTTTTCCACCACCGCATCATCTTCAGAGCGCGTACGCAGATGGGGCTCGCGAGGTGCATCGTTGATACCGAGGGGCACGAGCACGCGAAGATAGCGATCAATCAAGTGGCGGTTCGGGCCGTTGTCTTCAAACGGCGGCGCGGGCTTGAAGTTGGCGAGGTAGTCCAGCGATCGTCCGGGGCGCCTGGAGAAAAGCCGTTTTGGAGCCCCGGAAAGAAAACCCAACAGGTTGGTCTCGGAGAGGCTGTGAAGATCAATAACGAAGTCAAACTTCTTTCCTCTGACCTTTTGGACGAGTTTGAAAACACGGAAGATGGAAAGAGGCGTGAAGCCGTCACGCAACGCGACGCGATCCACTAACAGTGTCTCATTTGCGAAACCGGACAAGGAGACGATCGCAGCCCCCGGCTTTCCCACCGCCACAGTGATGCGCGCCTTCGGAAATCGCTTTCGAATTGCCCGCAACGCCGGCAAACTAAGCACAACATCGCCGAGCTGGCCAAAGTCAATTACAAGTATATTGCGGGGATCAAAAGTCATTTCAAATGCTTGTCAAGGAATTCTGCGGCGGCATGATAGGCACGCAGCCAGTCCTGATGCCGCAGAAAGTCGTGCACTTCGTCGGGAAAAATCAGCTGCTCAAAGTACACGTTGTTATCGCGTAGCTTGCGGACCAGATTCACAGTCTGGATAAACTCGACATTACGATCGTCGTCGCCATGGATTAAGAGCACGGGCGATTTCCATTTATCAACCGCGGAGATTGGCGAGGATTGGCGTGCGAGCTTGATGCGTTCGCTGGAATCAAGCGGCACCCTCAGTCCGGAGATAGAAACGCTCCAGTCGTGCACGCCGTGAAAATCTACGCCCGCAGCAAATAGATCCGAATTACGCGCCAGCCCCAGCGCTGTCAGATAACCCCCGTATGATCCGCCCCATAAACCGATGTGCTTTTTATCAACGTCGCCCCGATGACGTAGAAACTCTCCCGCCGCGACAATGTCCTGATATTCCGAGGCTCCGCGCGCGCCCTGGTGCTGCGCCTGGCGAAACGCGCGGCCATAGCCGATACCGCTGCGATAGTTAACTGATAAGACGATGTAGCCACGGCTGGCGAGAAACTGATTCAACGCGTAGGCGTTGTGATAATAGTAGCGATAATGCCAGCCCAATAACATCTGTCGCCGCGGCCCGCCATGCATGAAGATCACAGCCGGCCCTGGCCCGGATGTAATAGCAGGCTTGAACAGTTGTCCGTGAATCTCCAGTCCATCGGCCGCATTGAAGACCACCTGTTCAGGAACAACAAGCTGGGCTGAAGGAAAATCGGGTGGCAAAGATTGCGGCGCGAGGGGCCGCATGCCGGAGCCATTCGCTAGAGCGATGAACGGCAAGAACGGATCGCGCGGGGTCGAATGAAAGAAGACCAGTTGCCGTCCGCGGTTAACCAGCGCGGGATACATCTCGATGCCGCTGCCGTTCGTTACCTCTTGTGGCGACCCACCGGCTACCGGCACGCGCCAGAGGTGACGCCGATCAATGTCGCGATTGTTTGAAGAAAAGAAGATGAATGACTTATCAGGTGATAGGACCACGTTTTCAACTTCGTAATCACCCGGCGTTAGGGCCGTGACAACACCGCCGTCTGCTCTGATCGAATAGAGGTGGGCCCAGCCGTCCTTCTCTGAAGGAAACAACAACCTATCGCCGCTGATCCATTGCCAGAACTCATCGCCCGAAAGACCGGGAAATGAATCGCTGTCTGTATTTCCCGAGCGCCAGATCTCTTTGGCATTCTCGGTCTGCGTATCGACTACCCATATCGCCCAGGGCTGCAAGCGATCGCGATCAGCCGAGAAGGTGTCCGTCACATTGAATAGACGAATGAAGCCGATTCGCTTTCCGTCGGGCGACCAGCGGGGGGCAATGTCCCGATCCGGGCTGGGCTGAAGAAAGCGCAGCCGATTGGTGCGCGGGTTATAGAGCGATATGAAGCTATGATCGCCACGGGTGGAGACAAAGGCCAATTGCGAGCCATCGGGCGACCATACGGGCGCGCTGACGGCGCCGCGCATTTCAAACATTTTGCGCTCTTTGCCGCCAATGGCCGGCGCGGTCCAGAGGTGTCCGTCGCGAAGGTATTCTACCTGGTCGCCCGCCGGCGAGAAGATGGGAACACTACCTTCGCCGACCTGGCGGCGATGTCCCGTTCGCACATCAACGATCCAAACCTCCTGCTGGGCGCCATTTGGATCACTGGTGGGATTGGGGATCTCACCGGCCTGATTCTTATCGCCGCCGCGCACGTAGGCGATTGCGTTGCCATTTGGCGAGAAGACGAGATCGACCAACTCCTGACCATCATCGGCGTTGTAGCGCGTTAACTGGCGGGCAGAAAAATTAGGGCCTGCGGCAATCCATATATTCCGTTTGCCCTGTGCGTCATAAATCCATGCAATGCGATCGCCTTGCTGGGACACTTCCAACTCCGAAGGAAATGGCGCGCTCATGATTTGTTCGAGGGTAAAAGTCTGGCCTGCTGTCTGCCAGGCACTAGACAAGCACATAACGACAACAGTAAATAAAAGGACACTCGCTCGACTATATTTCATCGGCTCCCTCTCTAAGGTCACGTCCGGTCATCTCCTGCGGCTGTTCGATACCGAGGAGCGCAATCATGGTGGGCGCGACGTCTTCAAGTGCACCGCCCGACCGCAACTTTGCCCCGCGCGAGTGTTCGTCAATTAGGTGAAACGGAACAGGATTGGTCGTGTGCGCAGTGTGCGGTTGTCCGGTGTGCGGATCGATCATCTGTTCGGCATTTCCGTGATCGGCGGTAATCAAGGTTATGCCGCGCGCTCGGCCAACGGCCTTCGTGATCCAGCCCAGACAGGTATCAACGTACTGGCAAGCCTCAATCGTTTTGTCCAGTTTGCCCGTATGGCCCACCATGTCAGGATTTGCAAAATTGACGATCAAAACTTCTGTTTCACCCTCGTCAATCGTGCGCAGGACGTTATTTGTAATCTGGAAAGCAGACATTTCCGGTTGCAGATCGTAGGTGGCAACCTTCAAGGAGGGCACCAGCAGACGGCGTTCGCAGGGAAATTCCTTTTCTGTCCCGCCATTGAAGAAGTATGTGACGTGCGCGTATTTCTCGGTTTCGGCCAGGCGAAAGTTTTGCACATGACCGCTAGCAAAAACATCAGCCAGGATGTTTCGATGCTGCCGGGGCGGAAAAGCGACTGCCAGCGGAAACGTCACGTCGTAAACCGAGAAACACACGAAATCAATCCGAGGCCGGTTAGGAACGGGAAACTCATCGAACCCGGCGATTGCCAATGCGCGGGTAAGCTGTCGCGTCCGATCGGGACGAAAGTTAAAAAAGATTACGGAATCATCGTTCTGAATCGTTGCCACCGGCTCTCCGATTTCATCTTCGATAACTACCGGCTCAACGAACTCGTCCGTCACACCTTTTTCGTAACATTCCCTGACGGGGGCAAGAGGATCTTGAGCGCGCGCGCCAATCCCATTCACAAGCAAGTCGTAGGCGCGCCGGGTTCGCTCCCAGCGCTTGTCGCGGTCCATTGCATAATAGCGCCCGCAAAGAGTTGCGATTTGGCCGCAGCCAATCTCCCGAATCCTGGACTGTAGCAAGTCAAGATATTTGGCGGCGGACGAGGGCGCCGTATCGCGGCCGTCGAGGAAGCAATGCACAAAGACGCGTTCGATGCCGTGTCGCTTTGCCATGCGCAGTAGAGCGTAAAGGTGCTCCTGCGACGAATGGACCTGGCCATCAGAAATCAAGCCCATCAGGTGCAGCGAACGGTTGCGCTTCTTTGCCCCATCCATTGCGGCAGCGAGGATTTCATTCTGAAAAAAAGTCCCGGTAGCGATCTCGTTATCGATAAGCGAAACATCCATGCGCACGACGCGGCCTGAACCAAGGTTCAAATGACCGACTTCCGAATTACCCATGACTCCCGCAGGTAATCCGACTCGAGTCCCCGAAGCTTCCAACAGGGTGTGCGGGTATTTCTGGTAGAGCTCATCGTAATAAGGCTTAGCCGCCAGTGCGATCGCGTTACCCTCGCGCATTGCAGAATAGCCCCAACCATCAATTATGATCAGCGCGAGCGGGCCTCGTTTGCTTCGCAAATTGTTTTCCTCAGTTGCCGCCGCCGACTTCGCCTCAGCCAGCCCGCGATGTTCAGATGTCACTGCGCCAATAGTCCGGACTTTCTTCCATCTTCGGATCGGGACGTTCCATCCAGCGCTCGGGGCGGTGTAGTTCGCGAAAACCGTATCGCCGGTAAAGCTCGTGCGCGTCTTTTGTTGCCAGCACCCAGCGACGAAAGCCCTGCAACTGGGGATGCGATACGATTACCTCGACCAACCACTTTGCGAGGCCACGCCCGCGAGACTCATCGAGCACGAATACGTCCGCCAGCCAGGCGAAGGTGGCGTAATCAGTAACCACCCGCGCAAACCCAACCTGTTCACCGCCTCGGTACACACCAAAGGACAAGGAGTTGTCAATCGAGCATTGGACCTTCTCAATTGACCTCCCGGTCGCCCAATAAGATTCGGTCGAGAGAAACTGCTGAATAACCTTTATGTCCAGTCGTGCTCGATCGTCACTTATTGTGTATTCATCCCGGTGCCATTCGTTGGCCATGAGTCCCTAGCTTACTTTGAACTAGTCCTCAATCGCAAAACGCGCTTCAGGCGAAGGGACCAGAGCAAAAGCGAAAGGCGCAAAGCTTCTTCTTTGCGCCTTCACTTTCAAGGGGCCGTGCGCGAACCGGCGGCCAGCCGCTCGGTGCTTTACTGTTTTCCGCCTGCCGACTGAGCGGTTTGTCTGGTCTGGGGAAACGCGTGGCGGCCTGGAAAGAGTGCGGCGCCCCGCAGGTCTTCTTCGATCCGCAGAAGCTGGTTATACTTCGCCACTCGATCGGTGCGCGACAACGAGCCGGTTTTGATCTGGCCCGCGTTAGTGGCCACCGCGAGATCAGCGATGAAGGGATCCTCCGTCTCGCCTGAGCGATGCGATATAACCGCGGTGCGTCCATTTGATCTTGCCAGCTCGATGCAGTCCAGCGTCTCGGTCAGCGTTCCGATCTGATTAACTTTGATCAGGATCGAGTTAGCAACGCCGCGCTCGATGCCTTTCTGCAAAAACTTCGTATTGGTTACAAAAAGGTCGTCGCCCACAAGCTGCATTCGTTGGCCCAGCGTTTCGGTTAATGCCTTCCAACCGTCCCAATCGTTTTCCGCCATGCCGTCTTCGATGGAAATAATTGGAAATTGATTAGACCATTCTGTCCAAAACGTCACCATTTGATCACTGGTAAGCTTTCGTCCATCCGATTTTTTGAAGACATAGGTCTGGCCGTCATAGAACTCGCTCGCTGCCGGATCCAACGCCAAAAGAACATCACCGCCCGCGGAGTAGCCCGACTGGCTGATCGCCTCCAGAATAGTTTCAATTGCTTCTTCGTTGGATCGAAGATTAGGTGCGAAACCGCCTTCGTCGCCGACGCTGGTGGCGTAACCTTTCTTTTTCAATACCGACTTCAACACATGAAAGATTTCCGCACCCATGCGCAGCGCATCGCGAAAAGTCTCAGCGCCCACGGGTACGATCATGAACTCTTGAAAATCGACGTTGTTGTCTGCGTGCGCGCCACCGTTGATGATATTCATCATCGGCACCGGCAGCATGCGCGCGTTCGGACCACCGAGATATCTGTAGAGCGGCACTTCCGTGTAATTCGCGGCGGCCCTCGCTGTCGCCAGCGACACAGCCAGTAGCGCATTTGCCCCCAGCTTTGCTTTTGTCTCAGTCCCGTCTAACTCAATCAGCACTTGATCAATCTCAGCCTGATCGAGGGCATCCATTCCTTCCAGCTCCCGCGCAATCACTTCGTTGACGTTGCGCACCGCTTTCAAGACACCCTTGCCGCCATAACGCTTGTTATCACCGTCGCGCAGCTCAACTGCTTCGTGTTCGCCGGTTGATGCTCCCGAAGGTACTGCCGCGCGGCCGATTTCCCCACCCACTAAAGTAACTTCCGCCTCAACGGTGGGATTCCCGCGAGAGTCCAGTATCTCGCGCGCATGTGTGTGCTCGATCAGACTCATAAACTTACCTGCTCCGGTTTGTGATTTCTACGACATGTTAGGCACGAACGGATGATTACAAGGTCCACGTCGAAGATAGTTCTGAATAGCGATTTGTTTTACGCTTGCCTGGCAGCGCTGGCCGTTTCGGTTGCTAACTCGGTCTGGGTAAGCTTTGGCAATTCTAGTCTTACCTGGACCAGCCGCCGGCGCTCAACTCGCTCGATATGAAATAGCAGTCCGTTATGCCGCACATCTTCGCCGGCGCGCAGCACATGTCCAGCCGCCGTCATCAGGAATCCACCGATGGTTGTGTAGGCTTCCGACTCCGGCAGGGACAGTTTCAAGCGCCGATTCAGATCGCGCACGGCAAGTTTGCCGTCCAGTAAATAGGTCCGGTCACTAATCTCGGTAATCTGTTCGTTGACTTCTTCATCGTGCTCGTCAGAAATATCGCCCACGATCTCTTCGAGTAAATCCTCCAAAGTAATAATGCCTTCCAGGCCGCCGTGCTCATCGACTACGAAGCCGAAATGGGACTTGGCCTTTTGCATCTGGCGCAACACGTCTTCCAGTCTTGCGGTGTCAACTACATATAGCGGCGATTGCAACACATCTTCGAGACGAAACTTGTCCGGTCGCAGCAGGTACGGCATGACGTCCTTACTGTGAATGAATCCCACCACATCGTCGATTGATTCGCGATACACGGGCAAGCGGGAATAGCGATTCTGTTCAAAGGCAAGTGTGATTTGTTCGAGAGAACAATTGCTCGAAATAGCCGCAATTTCCGTTCGGGGGACCATTGCTTCGCGCACCAGGGTGTTGGAAAATTCAAATACCCGATGAATCAGCCGCCGCTCTTCCGCGCGCAAGTGTCCCGTTTCGCGCGAGATATCGACCAGTTGGCGCAGCTCCGTCTCTGTATAGACGGCTGTGTGCGCCAGCGATGACTTCAGTCCGATTAGGCGGGCCAGATTTGTGCCCGTCGCATTAAAGATCCAGAGCGGGGCCTGGAATACCTTCGCGAACAATTCAAGCGGCCGCGAAGCGAAGAGCGCCAGGGCCTCCGCTCGTTCCAGCGCGATCATTTTCGGCATCAGCTCACCCAACACGATATGCAGAAAAGTAATCACAGCGAACGCGACTATGATCGCCAGCAGGTGAGCCACATACCCTGCTCGCCCCTCGGTTGCGATGCTGGCGGCAATCGGCTGCAACATGGCCGCAAGAGTTGGTTCGCCAATCCAGCCCAGGGCAAGCGATGCGACTGTAATGCCCAGTTGAGTCGCGGAAATAAAGAGAGTGGGATTGCCGAGCAAACGCAGCGCCGCTTGGGCCCGCCTGCTCCCTGCGGCCGCCCGCGCTTCCAGTCGGGGCCGGCGCACAGAGACGAGGGCAAACTCTGAGCCCACAAAAAAGCCGTTCGCGCCGACTAAAAAAAATACCGCGATCAGCTTGAGGGCTATCGCGGTCATGCTCTGCGGGCTCGCTGGTATGCTGTCGCTGAAAATTAGAGTGAAGAAATAACTCGCAGGTTCGTCCATTGCTTTATGGGAAGGAAGTTAGAAACCGCACTGCGCAGTGACCTAACCGGCGGATTATATCACGCCGGCGCCAATGCCGCCTGAGGGCACAGACATGTTCGAGCTCAAAGCCCCGAACCCGGGCATCGTAGTGAGTTTCGGTTCTCCAGGTAATGAAGATCTGACTAATTGGCAGAGGCGGCGGCAGCGTGGGCGCGAAGCGGGCGGTGCTCGTGTTTCGCACAGGCTTTCGCGAGGGCCTCTTCGACGCGCGGCTCGATATTGCATTCAGGCTGGCGGCAAACTGCAGCCAGTTCGGAAACGACCAGATAACGGGCGCGCTCAACCATTCTCTGTTCGCGAAACGAAAGCGGCTTGAGGTGGCTCAAATAGGTTAAGTGCTTGAGCACATTGGCTACTTCGAAGATATCTCCTGAGCGCATCCGGTCGGAGAAATCCTTGAAGCGATCCTTCCAATCATTTGCGGGAGAGTTAAAATCATCCGCGAGCGCTTTGAAAAGCACTTCGCATTCGCCCGATGAGATTGGCGAACGCAGGCCCACTTCGGCTGCGTTTGAGACGGGAACAAGAACCAGAGAATTGGTAGCAGCGAGACGAAGCGTGTAGAAGGGTAGCGCGGTCGCGCCAATTTGCTTCTGTTCGATCTGCTCGATGGTTCCGATCCCGTGATTGGGGTAAACAACCTTCTGGCCGACTTTAAAGCCCACCATTCATCACCTCCGTCGAATTGCAAAAATCAGACTACGTCGCTTGAGTGCGGGTCTGGGGTTTTAGTTGCGACGCAGCTTGCGTCGGGATTGCGCTGAATATGACGCGAGTGTAACAGGCCGTCTCGCAAACGGTCAAGGTTGACCCCGGCGAACGAGACCAACAAGGTTTTGCCTGCCGTTCGCTCAATAGCGCAGGCACATTCCGGTGGGAAGGCCGGTGCGCGTTGTCGCTCTTCGAAGAGGCGGCCATAAGCGGTATTCGTCACTTGATTTCGCTTTTAGTTCCCTTGCGAGTTGCTAGCGACGTTGTACGCTGCTAGGATCGCGCCTGGTTTCCCAGGCAGCATACGTCCAGCACGCTTAAGGCTTCTACGATCGGGAAAGATCGCACTTCAGTTTCTACAGGTATCCGAAACCAATCATGGCTTTGGTCAAAATCATAGACGCTAGCGGGCGTCAATGGCAATACGAACTGGCGCCGCAAGTTCCCTGCACCATAGGGCGCGCGCCGGACAATTGTATTGTGTTGGATGATCCTCGAGTCTCGCGCTATCACGCGCACATCCGATCGGAAGAGGAAGCCGCATTTACACTCGTTGACGGCATGATGGTTGAGGGCCAACTACGTCGGAGCGCTAACAAGGTTTACGTAAATGGCGATCCGCGGCTGGAACAACAGCTTAAGGACGGCGACCGAATTACCATCGGCGCCAGCACTCTGAGGTTTGAACAAACGCCGGAAGAGCACACCACCGATGTGCGTTACGATGACAAGCCACTGGGCCACACCCAACTGTTGATTTCCGCCAGCGACGTCATGACGACGGTGTTGCGCACAAAAGCAGACGCCAGCGCCTCGCGCGATCGTGTCCTGGAAGCGCTGCAACGAAAGGCAAACATCCTTACCGAGCTTTACGAAATGAGCAAGACGCTCGGCTCTGTCTTTGATTTGAATGCGATCTTTGCGAAAGCTACGGATATTATCTTTCGCGCTACTCCGGCAGATCGCGTGGTGGCTCTGCTGGCTGATAAGAGCGTTTCCGGTGATGCGGAGAACGTTGAACTCCATCCGGTTGCCACGCGGGCACGCGACGAAACACTGGAAGCACATGCGCGCAAACTGACGATCGGACGCACCATCACCCGCAAGGTGATGAAGGAGAGAGTTGCCCTGCTGTCGCAGGATGCCGCCGCCGACGAGCAGTTCGCGGGCGTGGACTCAATAGTCTCGCAAGGCGTGCGCTCGACTATTTGTGCGCCGATGGTCGCTGAGTCGGGGGTCCATGGAGCGCTTTATGCGGACAGGCTGGATCCCTTTAGCGCGTTCCGGCCGGACGATCTGGAGCTAATAAGCGCAGTTGCCTCGCAGACCGCCATCGCGGTTGAAAACGCCCGCGCCCACGAGCGCCTGGCGCGAGAGGAAGTTGCCCGTGCCAATTACGCGCGGTTCCTTCCTGAATATGTCGTCCAGCAGTTGCTCGAGAATCCGGACTCTTTCAAGCTCGGCGGTGTAATGCAAACCATCACCGTGCTCTTCGCAGACATACGCGGCTTCACGCGCATTTCCGAGCACGCCTCGCCGGAAAAGATCGTGCACCTGCTGAACAAGTACTTTTCGGCCATGACCGACATCATCTTCGCGCACGGCGGCACCCTCGACAAATACCTTGGGGACGGTCTAATGGCGTTGTTTGGCGCGCCCACCGCGACCGCAAAGGACGCCGGAAACGCACTCAGTGCAGCAGTGGCTATGCAGCGACGCATGCTGGGAATAAACGACGAGTTGCGCGAGGAGGGCTTTGCGGAAATCGGGGTGGGGATGGGCTTGCACACCGGGGAGGCCACCGTCGGTTACATCGGATCGGAGCGGCGCTCCGAGTACACGGCAATCGGGGACACGGTAAACACAGCTGCCCGGCTGGAATCAAATGCCAAAGGCGGCCAGATCCTTATCAGCGATGCAACGGCGCGCGCCGCCCATAGTCGATATGAGTTGAAACCGCGAGAGGCAATCACGGTCAAGAATCGGGAGCAACCCGTCCCTCTCTTCGAAGTGGAATGGCAGAAGGCCAGCGGTGCATGACCAATACCAGGACAGGCATTTCCTTTCGCTGAACCTTAAGAACCGGAGAGGCAGGAATGCCCCCGCGTACTTCCATGGCCTTTAACCTCAAGGCGCTCTTCCGGCGACAGATCCTTGTTGCCCGGGTCTTTAGCATCCCAGTCCGGATCGACTACCGCTGGTTTGTCGTCTTTGCGCTGAGTGTCCTGCTAATCGCTTCAAATCTTCACAAGCACACGCTACAACTCGGTTCGCTGCGACTGCCACCAACGAACCTCGTAACCGCGTGGACGCTGGGAGTGATCACCACCATCGCGCTCTTTGTTTCGGTATTCGGCCATGAACTTTCGCATGCGCTGATGGGACGCGCCGAAGGCATTGAGATCGACGAGATCGTGCTGCATCCCTTCGGCGGTCTGGCGCGGATGCGTACTCAGCCACAAAGTCCCAGCGCTGAATTTCGCATTGCTATTGCCGGTCCGGCAGCGAGTTTTATCTTTTCGCTGGTCGGATTTGCAGCAGTCAAGTTGGCGGCCATGTTCGAGTTTCATTCTGCCTTGGTCGTTTTCTTTTTTGTCGCCTGGGGGAATCTATTGCTGGCCGTGTTCAATCTGTTTCCCGGCTATCCTCTCGATGGTGGCAGGGTATTGCGCGCGATTCTCTGGCATCGAACTGGAAGCATTAGCGTAGCCACTCGGATGTCGGGTATTTGCGGAATGTTGGTGGCGGCAACTTTGATTATCTTCGGCGTGTACATGGCCATCGCTCCCAGCTTCCATGCATACTTCATGGGAGCGTGGTCGGTACTGGTAGGGATATTTCTTTTGAGCGCCGCGGCCAGCATCGTTCGCGCCGTGCGTGGTCCCGCGGAGGTGATCGTCGCTGAGGCAATGTCACCGCCAATTGCCATCGAACCTGATCTACTGATCAGTAGCTTTGTAGATGAGACACTACCCCTTCATCGTCAGCCAAGCTTTCCGGTCGTCCAACAAAAGCGTCTACTTGGCATCCTTTCACTCAAAGATTTGAAGGCACTGCCGCGAGCAAAGTGGCGCGAGCGGCGCGCCCGCGACGTAATGCGGCCGGTGAACTCTTCCCTTTTTGTGCATCCATCCGCCACGATGGCCCAGGCAAATAACCTGATGGAACATAATGGCGCAGAGTCTTTGGCGGTAGTTGATGATGCCGGAGACCTGGTTGGTTTCCTGCAACGCGGCAGTCTTGTGCGCCGTCAGAAACCGCCCATCGCTTGACTTACCCGGAGGACCATCGCCGGCCCCAAAGGTACCGGGTTCTTTTCTACGAGCAACAACCACTGCCCATATTCTTCGTGAGTTCCTAATCCTTTTTTTCAACCGGCATTGCCTCGCGCCGTTTTTTACCCGATAATCCGAGCGGAGCCATCATTTCACGGGTGAGGGAAACTGTTGATGCTGACAGTGCTCGGCGCGCTCCTTGCAAACGGGCTGATCGGGATTTTGAAGTTCATGGCGGCGATTATTACCGGCTCTTCGGGGATGATGGCTGAAGCTTTGCATTCATCAGCCGACACGGCTAATCAGATCTTTCTGCTGCTGGGACTGCGTTCTTACAGGCGTCCGCCGACGAGGAAACATCCCTTTGGATACGGCAAAGAACGGTTTTTCTGGTCTTTCATTGCCGCGATTTTCATTTTCGGCGTGGGCGCCACCTACGCGCTTTACGAAGGCTATTTGAAACTGTCGCACCCCCATGCGCCTGAACGTCTCGCCTGGGCGTATTGGGTGCTTGGTATTTCCTTTGTGCTGGAATCGGCTTCGATTTGCCTGGCGCTGTGGCAGGAGCGCAAGGAAGCGCTACACGAGGGCTTGAGCTTTCGTGAACATCTGCGTGAGTCGAAAGATCCGACGGCTAAGACGGTGATCTTTGAAGACGGGGCGGCATTGCTGGGCATTGTTATCGCCGCCACCGGCATTTACCTTACTGACCATCACGTCGGTCCGCGCGGTGGCAGTTACTGGGACGGACTGGCATCGATGGCCATCGGTATTGTGCTCGCCGTTGTTGCCTTCGCTCTCGCAAGATCGTCGCGGGCTCTCCTGCTGGGCGAGGCAGCTACGCCGAAAACGGTGGCCCGCATCAATCGCGCGATCATCGATCATCCCAACGTGAGCGAAGTCGTCGAACTCTTGACAATGCATTTAGCGCCCAAGCAGATCCTTGTGAACGCTCATATCAACCTGCGGGACGGTCTCAGCACTGACGAAATCGAAGAAACGATCGCCGAGATTGAGAGCGCCATCAAAGCGACTGAGCCAAAGGTTCACGAAATCTTTCTGGAGGCTGCGCGCGAGACTGCGAATCAGAATTCGATGGAGCACGCCGGAGGCGTAGTTTGAACAGCTTCTTGATTTTTGATTCCCAATCGATATGCGATAGTCATTAGTCGGGAATGCAAATCACGAGACCAGAACAAGGTTATGCTTTTTCTATTGCCACTAAACGACTACCTGGGAAGGCTCGGCGGTCCGCGCGGCCTGGCGGACATCGCGCTGGTCTTTTTTCTCGTTTACGGCGTGTTGAAGCTGATGCGTGGCACGCGTGCCGCGCCAATGGCGGCCGGTATTGCCGCTTTCGCTCTGCTCTACTGGCTGGCGGTCAAACAGAATCTGGCGACGCTGGAGTTTGTTCTGCGCGGAGCGCTCCCTTACATCGGCGTCGCCATTGTTGTCCTCTTTCAATCCGAGATCCGGCAGGCACTGATAACTTTTGGAAACCGGTTTCGGCTGCCTTTCGCGCATCGCCACGGCGGACAATTCGGTGAAGGTGTCTATGACGAGATTGTGTTGGCTGCGACGACGCTTGCCTCCACCAAGACCGGTGCCCTGATCGTTATTGAACGCAACGTGGGCTTGAAGAATGTGACGGAAGGCGGCGTCAAGCTGGACGCTGAATTAAGCTACGACCTGCTGGTGACAATTTTCAATCCTGAATCGCCTCTGCACGATGGCGCGATCGTCGTGCGGCGTCACCGCGTTGCGGCCGCATCTTGCTTTCTTCCGCTCACGTTGAATCCGCGTCTTTCCAAAGACCTTGGTACACGGCATCGTGCCGCCATCGGCATTACCGAAGATTCCGATGCCGTGGTTATTGTGGTATCGGAAGAAACCGGATTGATTTCTTTCGTTCAGGCCGGCGAGATTCGCCGCGGTCTGGACGCGACCAGGCTTCGCGCTGCTATCTTGCAGGCCATCGAAGGGCCGTCAGCAAATAAGCACGCAAAACCTTTGGCCGAATCGGAAGCTGAAACAGAAGAGGTTGCATCAGTCTAACCTTCATTCGAGTTCGCGATTAAAAGCGCTCGAATCAACTGATACCAAATCCAGAGTCCAACCATGGCTATTCGTGATACTGGCAGTCGTCCAATCCGGTTAGTTCAAGGGCCCAACGCGACCGACAGGTTGTTACACCGGATCTTCCTTGAACACTGGAATCTGAAACTGCTGGCGCTGGCCATCACGCTGGGGTTGTGGTTTGCGGTAACGGGTCAACGGACTCCTGTAACTCGGCGTTTTCGGGGCGTGCAGCTCAACTTTCAACTGCCAAACAACATGGAAATCAGTAATGATTCTGTTGCTGAGATCGACTTGACCTTGACGGGTGCAGAGCGCGACCTCGATTTGATTAATGCGCGTGACCTCACCGGGACCATGGACATTACCGACAGGAGATCGGGGGAGCGTGTGGTGCAACTTACCCCGGGGCGCTTGAAAATAGATTTGCCCAATGGAGTGCGTTTGGACAGAATTGAACCCGGCGCGGTCCAGTTGCGCCTGGAACCAACCCTGGAACGCGAACTCGAAGTTGAAGCTAAGCTCGAGGGCAAGCTGCCAGACGGTTACGGATTGCAAAAAGTAACTGTGAATCCTTCCAGGATACGTGTGCGAGGGCCCTCCAGCCACGTCAACGCGCTATCCAGGGCGTCAACTGAAACAATTTCACTGGACGGACGAAGAGAAAGTTTCAACACACAGCAGATAAGCATCGACATCCCGGATCAAAAAGTCGTGGTGCTCGACTCTGTAGTAGACATCCTTGTCGAGATACAGCCTCTCAAACCAAAATAGTTCTTGCATCTACCCTGACTCCCAACCTATGTCCAGACTCTTCGGTACGGACGGCATTCGTGGCAAAGCCGGTAGTTTCCCTCTCGACGCGACTACAGTACGGAATATCGGTTTTTCGCTGGCTGGTCATTTGGCCAAACTTATTCAGGATCGTCCCCCATTGATTGTGACTGGACGTGACACTCGCGAGTCTGGCGAATCCATCGAGCAGGCATTGATAGAGGGCGTCACGGCTGCGGGAGCTGAGTGCAAATCCGCCGGAATCATCACCACACCGGGCGTCGCTTTTCTAACCCGTTCTCTACCCGCCGATGCCGGGATCGTGATAAGTGCTTCGCACAATCCTTACGAAGATAACGGCATCAAGATTTTCGAGCCATCAGGAAAAAAGCTGGGCGAGGCTACGGAGCGGCTGATCGAAACCGATATTCTTCAGGGACGGGACGAGAAGGCAAAGGAGCACCAGTTGCTCCCGCGGGAACCATTAAATGACAAGCAAGAAGAATCAGAACTCAGGGACCTTTATCGAAAGTATCTCGCTGAAGTAATCGCCCGGAATCTCTCGCTCGAGGGTTTGTCGCTGGTGATAGATTGCGCCAACGGCGCCGCCTCCGATTTTGCACCAGCGTTATTCAGAAAGCTCGGCGCACGCGTAATCGCGATTAATAACGCATCGGACGGGCGCAATATCAATCGCGATTGCGGTTCGCTCTACCTTGAAGGCCTTCGTCAACGAACTGTGAGGGAGAGAGCCGATCTCGGCGTAGCATTCGATGGTGATGCCGACCGCGCTTTGTTTATTGATCGCACGGGTCGTTTGGTGGACGGTGATGGGACACTCTGGGTCCTGGCAAAGTATCTTCATGAGCGTGCTCTCCTGAACGACAACACCGTCGTAGCAACAGTAATGAGCAACATTGGTTTGGAGATTGCTTTGCGCAAACTGAATGTCAATCTGGTGCGGACCGACGTTGGGGACAAGTATGTTTTGGACGAGTTAATGCGAAGAGGGGCGGCCATAGGCGGAGAACAATCAGGTCACATAATCTTTCCGCGCCTTAGCCTTGCTGGTGATGGCATGATTACCACCGTTTGCCTACTGCGCGCCGTACGAGACTCTGACAGTTCGCTTGAAGAATTAACAGAAGGCTTTCAGACTTTCCCGCAGGTTCTCATTAACGTGCCTGTGCGTGAAAAACGCCCATTCGAAGAAGTTCCGGCGATTGCGAATTTGGCGCGTCAGACGGAAGAACTACTAAGCGACAAGGGTCGATTGCTGCTCCGATATTCCGGTACTGAATCCCTCGCGCGGGTGATGATCGAAGGCGCGAATCAGACAGACATTGATGCTTACGCTCAGGCTCTGGCGGATGCCATAAAGACCACATTGGGAACTCGATAGGGTTGGTCCACCTCGAGAAACTTTTACGCGATCATGGGAGTAAAGGTTACCCGCCCAGGGAGTTTGTGAGAGGTCCATCCGACTGGTTCAACATCGAAATTCTGTAAATTTCAAACGAATTT
>JBDUCF010000435.1:0-2686 GCA_040003545.1 Pyrinomonadaceae bacterium
TATCAAAGCTTCATATGATTTTGGTGGAACGTTGGTTATTACATACTCTCCATCTTTGTCTGTTCGTGCGGTATAAATCTGCCCCCCACAACCGCCGAGGAACCGGCTGAACGTCTCGCATAACTGCACCTTGATATTCTCAGCAGGTTTGTTGTTGTACAAAACCTTTCCCTGAACATTCCCCGTTCCCGGCGCCGGCTTAACTTTTTCAATCCCCCTCACACCCGGCTGGGCTGCAGAGTTGGTTGAGTCTGAGGTGCTCGCCGACTTATTGCCGATGCCTTTGCAACTCGTCAAAGCAATTGCCGCCACTACGCCAAGCAGGCAAACTCCCGCTGAATACGATTTTCGCGATGTCATAGTGCGAACCCCTTATTTTGAGTTTGGTAAACCGTGTCCGCAGATTACACAGATTACGCGCATTAGGAAACAAAGGAGGAAGAGTAAAACTGACGAGCCATGCCAACTTTGTATTGTCCGACCTCCGACTTTTGACCCCTGCCTTGTCTTCTGCGTAATCTGCGTATGGTCTTCCTATTGCTTACCGCTTTGTCTGCGATAAGATGCTCCAAATTCTAAACGGGAGACACCCATGAAGACAACAACCGTTCTTCTCATACTGCTCAGCGCTTCCATCATCGGCCTGGCCCAGGCGCCCACATCAGAGTTCATCCGCACAAACGCGCCGGTAATTGCCCTGACGCATGTGCGCGTGATCGATGGCACGGGCGCCGCGCCACTCGAGGACCAAACAATCCTCATCAGCGAAGGTAAAGTTCAGTCAATTGCATCGAGCAGCACCGCGAAGATTCAAGCCAGCGCGCAGATTTTCGATCTCAAAGGCTACACCGTCATGCCCGGCTTGGTCGGCATGCACGACCACATGTTCTTTCCCATGGGTGGCAACCCGCCGATGTACTCGAACATGGGCAGCAGCTTCCCGCGGCTCTATCTCGCGCTGGGCGTTACCACGATTCGCACCACCGGCAGCGTCGCGCCGTTTACCGATCTGGAAATCAAGCGGCTGATTGATAGCGGCAGGATGATTGGACCAAAGATGCATATCACCGGGCCCTACCTTGAAGGACGCGGCTCATTCACTCCAGTGATGCACGAGCTGACCGGCCCTGACGACGCGCGCCGCATGGTGAACTTCTGGGCCGATGAAGGCGCAACTTCTTTCAAAGCCTACATGAACATCACCCGCGACGAGCTGCGCGCGGCCGTAGAAGAAGCGCACAAGCGCGGCCTGAAAGTCACCGGCCATCTGTGCTCGATCGGATATCGTGAAGCAGCGGAGATTGGCATCGATAATCTCGAGCACGGCTTGTTCCCCGATTCAGAGTTCGTTGCCGACAAGCAGCCCGACAAATGTCCCGGCGGCGCGGTTGGCGCCAGCCTGCGGCAATTAGATCTGAAAAGCCCTGCGGCCCAGGACACGATCCGCACGCTGGTCGCAAAGAACGTGGCAATGACTTCCACGTTGCCTGTCTTCGAAGCCGCCGGTGTTCCGTTATCGCAAAGCGGCCCCGGCGCATCAAGCGCGCTACTAAATCCACGCATGCTGAACGTGATGTCGACCGACGCACGCGTGCGTTATCTGACCGCGCGGGCGCGAGTCTCTTCGACTGCGGATTACCTGACGCTGTTTCGCAAAGCGATGGATTTTGAACGCGCCTTTGTAGCCGCCGGCGGTTTACTAATGGCCGGCCTCGATCCCACCGGCAATGGCGGCATCGTGGCCGGCTTCGGCGACCAGCGCGAACTCGAGCTCCTGGTCGAGGCCGGCTTCACTCCGTTAGAGGCAATCAAGATCGCTACCTTTAACGGTGCGAAGTTTCTCGGCGAAGACGCGCACATCGGCTCCATCGCTCCTGGCAAACAAGCAGACTTGATGGTGATAAAAGGAAACCCCGCCGCCAACATCGCCGACATCGAGAAAGTCGAGATCGTTTTCAAAGACGGTGTCGGCTACGACTCAGACAAATTGATCCAATCAGCAAGGATTGGTCGGGATTCGATGAGCATGAGTCCGCACTGATCTTTATGGAGTGCGCCGGCAGAGCGAAGCGGCGACGGCGCTTTGGATTCGCTACGGGCAGTAGCCCGACCGTTAGGGAGGGCATCGTGTCAGTACCACCTGCGATAGCGGGTGGGTAGCTCGGGAGTTGCATCAGCCGCGGATTGACGCGGATGCACGCGGATAGGATTTGTAACCCGAGAATTTGGAATCAATCAGGTCTTATTTTATTCAGATCCGGGTTTATCCGCGTGAATCTGCGGCGAAAACTTGCCTGCGGGAGTGCCCTTACGAAATCAATGACAAATGAGAAATGACAAATGATATAGGGAAAATCTGCTGTTGGGCTTCTCACCCAGCACTTGTCGCCTCGCCAGATCGAAAGCGATTCTTAGCGCGTGCCTTTGAGGCTTCAACCTCCCGGTCCCGCGGCGGAGCATTTGTGACCAGTGATTGAAGCAGTTCGTGTGCTGCCTGCGTCACCTGATCTACTGCGCGATTGAAGGCGACTTCGTTGGCCTTGGACGGCCTGGTGAAGCCGCTAAGTTTGCGAACAAACTGCACCGACGACGCACGGATTTCTTCATCCGTCGCCGGTGGTTTGAAATTGTGCAGGGTCTTAATGTTTCGACACATAGTTATTTATCTTCCCATTGATTTTGGAGT
>JBDUCF010000436.1:0-2675 GCA_040003545.1 Pyrinomonadaceae bacterium
GGCGAAGGATTGCAGCGGCCGGACCTTTCAGTCGGCGATGGCATCTACAAATCGATCGACGCCGGACGGAACTGGACGCATCTGGGACTGCGCGACGGTCAGCAGATTCCGCAGATAGCGGTCGACCCGCGCGATCCGAATCGCATCCTGGTTGCGGTGGCTGGTCACCCGTACGGCCCAAACGAAGAGCGCGGCATTTTTCGCTCTGTCGATGGGGGCAAGACCTTCGAGAAAGTTCTGTACAAAGACGAGAACACCGGCGGCGCCGATGTGCTATTCGATCCTTCGAATCCGGACGTCGCATACGCCGCGCTTTGGGAAGCTCGCCAGGGCCCATGGGAAAACGCGGCCTGGAATGGAAACGGTGGTGGTGTTTTCAAGTCGACCGATAACGGCAAGACGTGGCGACAGTTGAGCGGCGGGTTGCCGGATGGAATCATTCAAGCGAACCTGGCGATCGCACCCAGTTCTACCAGCCGTGTGTTTGCTTCCATCGCTCTCAGCACCGGGCTGGGTATTTATCGTTCCGATGACGGCGGTGGAAGTTGGACCAGAATAACCACCGACGCGCGCCCCGCCGGACGCATCGGCGGCGGCGATCTCGCAGTGCTACGGGTTGATCCGAAGAATCCGGATGTAGTCTATTCCGCCAGCATAGTTTCCTGGAAATCGATCGATGGCGGCAAGACCTGGAATGCGTTGCGAGGCGCGCCGGGCGGGGACGATTATCAAAACGTTTGGATCAATCCGAACAACCCGGACGTAATCATATTGGGCAGCGATCAAGGGGCCGTAATCACTGTAAATGGTGGGGGGTCGTGGAGCAGTTGGTACAACCAGCCTACCGCGCAACTTTATCACGTCAGTGCCGACAACGCGTTTCCGTATCGATTGTGCGCTGGCCAGCAGGAGAGCGGCTCAGCCTGTGTCGCCAGTCGCGGTAACGACGGTGAGATCACCTTCCGCGAGTGGCACCCGGTGGCCGCTGAAGAATATGGCTATGTAGCACCGGATCCGCTGGATCCCGATATTGTTTATGGCGGCAAGCTCACACGCTACGATCGCCGCACGGGCCAGGCACAGAACATCATGCCGAAGCCTTTCCGCTCCGCTGATTTTCGCGTCGTGCGCACTCAGCCGGTTTTATTCTCGCCGGTCGATCCGCACCTGCTTTACTTTGCAACCAATACTTTATGGAAGACGAAAGACGGTGGTCGAAACTGGGATCAAATCAGTCCGGACTTGACCCGCAAGACGTTCGAAGTTCCCGAAACGGTAGGTAAGTTTCGCGCGCAACCGACGGCAGCCGCGATCCAGCGCGGGGTGATTTACGCTGTCGCGCCGTCGCCGCTTGATATTAATCTGCTTTGGGCAGGCACCGACGATGGTCTGATTCATCGCACCTCCGACGGGGGCGCGCATTGGAGTGATGTGACCCCAAAGCAGTTGAAGCCCTGGCAGAAAATTTCGATTCTCGAAGCCAGCCATTTCGACAAGAACACTGCCTATGCGGCTGTTAACACGCTGAGGCTTGACGATCTCCGGCCACACATTTATCGAACTCGCGACGCGGGAACAACCTGGACCGAAGTTACCAGTGGTATTCCGGACAACGAGAATACCGATGTGGTGCGCGAGGATCCTGAAAGAAAAGGTTTGCTGTTTGCCGGGACTGAGCGCGCCGTGCACGTGTCCTTTGACGACGGGGACCACTGGCAGTCTTTGCGCCTTAACATGGGCGCCAGTTCGATTCGCGATCTGATCGTCAAGGGTGACGATCTTTGCGTCGCGACTCACGGGCGCGGTTTCTGGATTCTCGATAACATAACGCCGCTGCGGCAAATGCAGGCGTCCACGATCAAGTCACCTGCTGTGCTGTTTCGCCCGCAGACCGCCTGGCGCGTTCGCTGGGACACCAACACCGACACCCCGTTGCCGCCCGACGAACCTGCTGGTGAAAATCCTCCGGACGGGGCCATGATCGATTACTTTGTTGGTTCGAGCACATCGGCCCCTCTGACACTGGAAATCAAAGACAATGCCGGCCAGGTGGTGAGGCGTTATTCGAGTGCCGATCCTGTTCCGACTCCCGATCCGGCGCTTTCGATTCCGCCGTACTGGGTAAGACCTCCGCAGAAACTCGCGAGCGAACCCGGTCTGCATCGCTTTATCTGGGATCTGCATTACGCTCCGGTTCCAAACTTACAGCCTCAGTATCCGATCGCCGCCGTGTATCGCAACACGCCTCCTGAGCCCACTTCGCCCTGGGCGATGCCAGGCAAATACACCGTGGTGCTTACCGTTGGTGGGAAGAGTTATCAGCAACCTCTAACGCTGCAGATGGATCCGCGAGTTAAGACTTCGCCTGCCGACCTGGCCCAGCAATTCAAACTATCGAAGCAACTGTATGACGAATGGTTGGCGCTGAACTCCATCTCGGGGAACGTCCGGCTTATTCGAGCGCAGATTGCTGGGTTAAGTCCGCGGGTGCCGGCCGGCGATTTAAAAACGCACCTCGATGCGTTCGCTGAAAAACTTCAGACTTTCACTGGCCCAGCTGGAGCCGGTCCGGGCGCAGCAACAGGCGCTGTTAAACCCACCGTTACAACCACAACGGGAAGATTGAGGACACTCTTCAATCTCATGGAGGATGTGGACCTTGCGCCGACGCCACA
>JBDUCF010000086.1:0-8952 GCA_040003545.1 Pyrinomonadaceae bacterium
CGCGCAAACTACTCGATCACAAATCGCAAACAATCCTGAAGGACCAGCTTAACTTGCCGGGGCCGGACTTCATCGATCGCGTCTGGGCCCAGTCCGATCGTTCGCCCGCGGTCCTGCGTTCGCTGCAGACACTCTTCAGTAACGGCAGGCTTGATGGCACCGGTTATCTGTCAATCCTTCCGGTCGATCAAGGCATCGAGCATTCCGCCGGCGCGTCTTTCGCTCCCAATCCGGAATATTTCGATCCGGCGAACATTGTGAAGCTGGCGATGGAAGGTGGCTGCAACGCCGTGGCCTCAACCTTCGGCGTCCTGGGTAGCGTGGCGCGCCGGTATGCCCACAGAATTCCCTTCATCGTTAAGATCAATCACAACGAACTGCTGACGCTTCCCAACAAGTTCGATCAGGTGCTGTTTGGCACCGTGAAGGAAGCGCACAACCTCGGCGCAGTCGGCGTGGGGGCCACGATCTATTTCGGCTCTGACGAATCAACGCGGCAGATCACTGAGATTGCCAACGCCTTTGCTTATGCTCATGAACTGGGTATGGCCTGCATTCTTTGGTGCTACCTGCGCAACCCAAAATTCAAAACTCCCGAAGGTGATATGCATGCCGCGGCTGATCTTACCGCGCAGGCGAATCACCTGGGCGTCACGATCCAGGCCGACATCATCAAGCAGAAACTGCCGGAACGTAACGGCGGTTACATGGCGGTGCAAGAGGGCGCCGGCGGATCTTACGGCAAGACCAGCAAGCTGGTTTATGAAAAGCTGACCACCGACAACCCGATCGATCTCGTGCGCTACCAGGTGGCGAATTGCTACATGGGCCGCTGCGGTCTGATCAACTCCGGCGGCGAATCAAAGGGCGCAAGTGATTTGGCTGAAGCGGTGCGTACCGCGGTCATTAACAAACGCGGCGGCGGCACCGGCCTGATTTCCGGAAGGAAGGCTTTCCAGCGTCCAATGAGCGAAGGGGTTCAGCTCTTGAATGCGATTCAGGACGTTTATCTTTCGGAAGAAATAACGATCGCCTAGAGGCATCAGTTTACGGGGCGCCTGTTCTAGTTTGCGGCAGGCTAATCTCATTAACACCTGGCTTCAGCCAGGTGTCATAGGCGGTCTATTGATCTGCAAAACGGTTACGGCCGGATTGTTCCTCCCCAGCACCAAACTGAAGTGCGGTGTTAAGTGAGATGTGAACTGACCCACTGTCGTGCTTTTCGCTAATCAACTTTTAGAACTTTCCGGGTCGGACTGCGTAATAAGACCAGCCCTTACTCTGTTCGCATCAGTCCCGAAACTTTAAGTATCATCTGGAGGTCTATCCCTTGCCCAATAAGTCTCTGCTCCGCTCGTTTCCGGGCGTGGTTCTAGTCACCCTGCTGGCGTTATTTTCCCTAACTGCTACCGCACAAAGTAACGGCAATACGCGCCTGTTGCGATTTCCGGATATTCACGCCGACAGTGTCGTTTTCACTTATGCCGGTGATCTCTGGATGGTGTCGCGCTCAGGGGGGCAGGCCAGGCGGTTGACGGCGCATCCCGGCAACGAGGTGTTTGCCAAGTTTTCGCCCGACGGTAAATGGATTGCTTTTACGGGAGATTACGACGGCAACACAGACGTTTTCGTCATGCCTGCGGAAGGCGGCGAACCACGCCGTTTGACCTATCATCCTCAGCCCGACCAGGTGCTGGCGTGGACGCCGGACAGCCAGCGAATACTCTTTCGTTCTCCGCGCACAAGTTTCTCTGCCCGTTTCGACAAGTTATTTACCGTTAGCGTCAACGGCGGCATGCCCGAAGAGTTGGCGCTGCCCGCTGCGGGGCTGACGTCATACTCGCCTGACGGGACCAGGATTGCCTACAACCGCGTCTCCACGGAGTTTCGCACCTGGAAGCGTTACCGTGGCGGCTGGCAGCAGTTCGTTTCGATCTATGACTTTAAGAACAACCAGTATGACGAAGTGCCGCACACCGACGCAGCGGACACATTTCCCATGTGGTACGGCGATGGGATTTATTTTGACTCTGATCGCGATGGAGTGATGAATCTCTATCGTTACGATCTCAATACCAAAAAGATTAAGCAGCTGACGCACTACAAAGAATACGACGTGAAGTGGCCCAGTCTTGGTGGCGGCAGCGATCCGGCCATCGTTTATGAGTACGGTGGTCTTCTTTACACCTTCGACCTCAAGAACGAGAAGACCACCTTGATCCCTGTGACGGTCGAGAGTGACCTGACACTTACGCGTCCTACGTACGTTAGGGCCGAACGCTTTATCAACAGTTTCAGCCTTTCGCCTTCGGGCTCACGCGCTTTGTTCGGGGCCCGCGGCGAAATTTTCACAGTGCCCGCGAAGAAGGGCGATGTCCGCAATCTGACAAACACACCCGGCGTCCGCGAGCTTTGGCCCACCTGGTCACCCGACGGTAAATGGATCGCCTACTTTTCAGATCGCACCGGTGAATACGAGCTCTATGTTCGTTCACAGGATGGCACCGGCGAGGAAAAACGAATTACGCATGATGGCGCCGCATATCGCTACGGCCCCGCCTGGTCGCCTGACTCCACCAAACTTCTCTTCGGAGAAAAAACGCTGAAGCTTTTCTATGTGAACGTGAATGACGGCAAGCCGGTTCTGATCGATCAATCTCATAATGGCGGCATTAATGATTACGACTGGTCTCCCGACAGTAAGTGGGTTGCCTTTGCCCGGCCCAACGACAACCAGTTTTCACAGATTCATCTTTATTCGCTCGACCGGAAGCAGTCTTATCCACTCGGAGATGGTATGACGCCGGACTCCAGTCCGGTATTCGACGCCACGGGCAAGTATCTCTACTTTTTCTCGGATCGAAATTTCGCGCCGACCTTCAGCAACTTCGAGCTGACTTTCAATTACAACAACACCACCGGGATCTACGTGGTGACTCTGGCTGCTGATACTCCTTCACCGTTTGCGCCTGAATCAGATGAAGAGAAAGGTGCTGCGGCGCCCAACAAGGAAGGACCAAAACCGCCCCTGCCCCCTGGCGCGGGCGGCGCCGGCGAGCGCGGCAAGCCAGGAACCGGCGGCGGCGATCCCACGGCGCCAAAGCCCGCCGAGCCGGCGACCGCGGAAACGCCCAAAGAGGAACCGCCGAAAGACCAGCCGAAGAAAGATGAAGTCAAACCGGTAAGAATAGACATAGAAAACATTAGCCGGCGCGTCGTTAACATTCCCATTCCTCCCGGTAGTTACAACGGCCTGCAGGCGTCCAAAGAGCGCATCTTCTATGTTCAGAATCCGCCGCCGCTGCCTCCCTCAGGGGACGCTTCCGGGCCTCCGGCGCCGGCCCGTTTGCTGCATACCTACGATCTGACGAAGCGCGAAGACTCGGTGCTGCTGGCCGGAATCAGCAGCTACGACATTAATCGCGCCGGCGACAAGGTTATCTATCGTGCTGGTCCGCTATTCGGCATCATTGATAACAGGCCGGGACAGAAGGTAGGCGATGGCAAGATTGAACTGGGCGGCCTGGAGATGAAACTCGATCCACGCGCCGAATGGAAACAAATCTTCAACGAAGCATGGCGTATTGAGCGCGACTTCTACTACGACCCGACGATGCGGGGATTGGATTGGGCGGCGATCAAGACTCGCTACGAACAGGAACTGCCATACGTCGCGCACCGAAGCGATCTCAATTACATCATCGGCGAAATGATTGCCGAGCTAAGTACCTCGCACGCGTATGTCTCGGGCGGCGATTCTCCTGACGTCGCGCGCGTGGGAGTGGGACTACTTGGGACAGATTTTGAAGCGCGTAATGGTTATTACCGCTTCAAGAAGATCTATCCCGGCGACAATTCAGCCAACGAAACGCGTTCACCACTGACAGAGCCGGGCGTGATCGTCCATGAAGGAGACTACCTGCTGGCAGTAAATGGTGAACCGCTGCGCGCCGGCGATAATCCCTTTGCGCCCTTCGAGAACACTGTCGGCAAACAGGTGATTCTGAAGGTCAACGACAAGCCTTCGGAAGCCGGCGCCCGCAACGTCACCGTGCGTCCCATCGGAAACGACCGCGGCTTGCGTTACCTGGATTGGTTCGAAAGCAATCGACGTAAAGTTAGCGAGGCCACTGGCGGTCACTGCGGTTACATGTACGTTCCCGACACTGCGATTGGCGGCATCAACTCGTTCGCGAAGGCTTTCTATTCGCAGACGGACAAAGATTGCCTGATAGTGGACGAGCGCTGGAACAGCGGCGGCTTCATTCCGGATTTCTTTGTCGAGCGTTTGCGGCGCCAGTTGTTGAGTTACTATGCGCCGCGTGAAGGAAATGACTCGAAAACTCCCGGCGCAGCCATCTATGGGCCGAAGGTAATGCTGATTAATGAATACTCCGGCTCCGGCGGCGATGCCTTTCCTTACTATTTCCGCCGCTATGGCATTGGCCCACTCGTAGGCAAGCGCACCTGGGGTGGCCTGGTCGGCATAACCGGGGGATTGCCGATGATTGACAACGGGTCAGTCACGGCGCCTACGTTTGCCATCTGGACCGCCGACAATGGCAAGAGCGAGTGGGTGGTAGAGAACCGCGGCGTCGAACCCGATGTGGATCTGGATGCGCGTCCCGATCTTGTCATAGCAGGGCATGACCCGCAGCTGGAAAAAGCAATCGAAGTTATCAACGAGGAGCTGCGAAAGAACCCGCCGAGACATCCGGCGCGCCCGCCTTACGGACCGCGCAGTGCAGTCGTTGAGAAGCGTTGAAAGTGGGCGCCCGGCGCTGGTCATGTTTCGGACAGCCGCGTTAGCGGCGAAATGTTTATAGGCCTGGGAGCTGAGCGTTATTGAAGCTTTCAAAGACCGCGGGCTTGTTCTATAAACATTTCGTCCCTGCGGGACTCTTTCCGCAAAACTACCAGCAAAGAAGCGCGCGACCTTATGACAAACGCTTACCAGAACATCAAGTTCAGCATCGATGATCGCGTGGCGCGTATCACCTTTGATCGTCCTCCGCTGAACATCTTCAACATTGCGATGATGCGCGAGATTGGCCAGGCCCTGGACGATTGTGTCTCCCATCGCGATTTGGCGGCAGTAGTGTTCGCTGCCGCACCAGGCACGAACGCTTTCAGCGCGGGTGTGGCGGTTGAGGAACATGTGGATGAAACCGTCTATCAGATGCTTGATTCTTTCCACGACATCTTTCGCACTCTGGAGCAGCTTGCCAAGCCAGCGATCGCCGTCGTTAATGATCTGGCGCTGGGCGGCGGCTGCGAGCTGGTGGCCGCGTGTGACATTGTCATTGCCACGGATCGGGCGCGCTTTGGCCAACCGGAAATCAAACTCGGAGTGTTTCCTCCGGTTGCTGCGATTCTTCTCCCGCGCATCATCGGCGAGAAGCGCGCTCGTGAGTTAATTTTCACAGGTGACTTAATAGATGCCGCCACCGCCCTGCAACTCGGCCTGGTGAATTACGTTGTGCCGGAGGCCGAACTTGAGCGGAAGACGCAGGAGATTCTCGATAAGCTGTGTGAACTTTCGGCTGTGGCCCTGGAGATGGCCCGAAGAGCGATGGATATTGGCAACGGCGCGACGTTTGACTCGACGCTCGCAGGGGTTGAGAATCTATATTTGCATGAGCTGATGAGATCTGAAGACGCCCGCGAGGGCGTCAAGGCCTTTATGGAAAAGCGCAAGGCGGAATGGCGGCACAGGTGAAAAAAAACCCGACGGGGAGAAGCGGAGACGGTGAGAAACGGAGAAAAGGCTTTTCACACCCCGTCCTCCTGGCTCCCCGTCCTGCCATCATTCTTCCTGCACTGGCGCTCGTCCTTTCCCTTTTTCTGGCGCAAGTCCCCCTTGTTCAAGCCCAATCGCGCCAGGGGCGGCAGGAAGCGCATTCAAAACCTGCGGTTGAAACTTTCACTCCGGCCAACGTCGCTATGGTGGAACGTGCTATTGCTGCCTCCTGCCTGGAGCGCCAGCGCGACCCTTTCGGCAGCGCGCCAATTGATGAAATGCAAGCCCGTCCTTCGTTACCGGTGGGCCACCCGGACGCCGTGGCCGGGGCTCGGCGCGCGGAGCGCCTTTTGCCGGAAGCCAAAAGACTTGTTGTGACATCGCTGATTCAGTTGGCCCACGAATACAGGATCTATGAAAACTCGCAGAGAATCAAAATTGCTACCGCTCGAGTCCAGCAGGTGACACGAGTGAAGCCCGACATGGAAGCGCGCGACAATGCGAGTGTGTTTCTTAAAGATCCGCATACGATCCACTTCGGAACAATTTTTCTTGCCGGGCTGCGCTCGGATGAAAGTGTGCTGAGTGTGCTGGCCCACGAGCTGACACATATTGCCGATGGCCAATCGGACACTCTTCACGCGCTGTTTCGGGCTATCGGCAAAAGGGCCGCCAGCCGTACCAACTTGAAAATCGAAGGCCAGCGGGCCGAAGAGTTGTCCTGCGATCTTGTCGGCGCCCTGGCTACGCGCTCTTTCATTCAGCGTACGCCGAGTTGGGAACCGTTATCCCGCCGCCTGGCTCGTGCGCTCGAACACAATTGCGTGGTAGAGGATGAGGGCGATGAAGAGCATCTCTCGCCGCGCAACACTATTCGCGCACTGTTTACTCTCGATCTTTCTCTAGCCCACAACTTACTGTCCAACAGATTCTAGTTTGGCCGGTCCTACTATCGTTGACATCAGGGATTAGCCTTCCTATGATCGGGCCCTCCGATGATCGATAGACTAAAGCTGGAACGCATTCTGAAACGTAGCAAAACAAAACTGAAACCCGGCGATGGCCAGACAGTCGCCGCGCTCTGGTTTTTGCGGCCCTGGTATCTGCCGCTGCTGGCGGCTCTGTTGTTGCTCATGATCGTTACCGGTTGCCGCACTGACAGCGAAGCGAAACGGGTTCGCCCGCGGCAGTTGCGCGACGTGCCGGCGCGCCGGCTTGCTTATCGCTTTGAAGGCGACGTTGAACCGCCAAAGGGCAGCAACGAAGATACTGTCAGCAAGCTGGCGCCGATCCAGGATGATTTCAACACTCGCCGCAAAGATGATGCATTGCTGCGAACCGTCGCTTCGCCTGACGGTCAACGCGCCCTTGCCCTGTACGGCACCGCCGACGAACCCAGCGAAACATTTCGCATAGACCTTTACGCCGCTGACGGAAAATTCCTGCGCAACCTGACGCCGCCGGATCTGGCGGCTTCGTTCCCGGAGGCAGTAGTTTGGTCGTCGGACGGGAATGTTATTGCCTTCATAGGGCGCAAGAGCCAGAAGCCGAAGCCTAGTCCGACACCGTTGGAGGAGGCGCCGCTGGTCCCCGACGTTTCGCCGGGACCCATCGCGACGGTCGCGCCGGCTTTCGCGCCGGTACCACTCTTCAACACCGAACAGATTTACATTTGCAATCGCGACGGCTTTGATCTACGGCCCCTGACAACGCGCGAGGGTCTGATTTATTTTTATGTTGCCTGGGCGCCTGACAATCACGCGCTGGTGGCCCTGGCATGTCGCGAGGCGGAATGGGAAGCGCGCGAGCGCGACTTTAAGCTACCCGCCGGGCGCCCGCGGTTAATCTCTTTGGATGGAGGCGAGCGGTTGCTGGACGACGCCCTGGCAGAGGCGCCGCCGGTGTGGTCGCCGGACTCATCGAAAGTCGCCACCGCCTTCGACACCGCCGTAGGTATCTACGATGCTGCTGGAAAGTCTCCCACTCAGGCGCGCATCCCGCTTCGCGATCTCCTGATAAAGGCTTCCGCGGACTTCGAAGCGAAGAACACCGCGGCAAAGAAAAAACCTGAGAACGGAAACAGTAAGGCTGACGCGCCGGGCCCGTCGCCGGCCGGGCGGCTACCCGTTTCGTTCAATCCTATTGTGCGGGTGGAATGGCCGAGCGCGGACAAGCTCTATGTGCAGACTGCCTATGTGCGGATGTTTCCCAACGAGCCGGTGAACAACTTTCCCCGCTGGCACCTGGTGATTTTGAGTCCGCAAGCTGCGCTGTTGGGCAAGTAGGACAGGCATTCCTGCCTGTCATAACTGGACGATTCGGATGAGGCTATCCGCAGATTACGCAGATTACACGATGGGAAACTCTCAAACAGAAACAACTCGGCGCACACGGTCATAGCAATGGTCTCTTCTAAGCTTTCTTAATCCGTGTAATCTGCGTAATCTGCGGATTCTAAAAATTGACTTATGGAATCGCGTCTTCTGTTTTCTTAGTGAACTGGCACGAGCATCAAACACGAAGACCTGTCTCAGGTTCCTTTGGTGCGCGCGGATTATCAGACAAAGGCGCCGGCCATAGCATTGAAAACACTTTCCCCAGCCCCCATAATCCTGCCGCCACCAACAGCGTCAACACCAACCAAAACTTCCAGTAGCTGCTGAACGTCTGCTCCCAACCCGCTTGCACAGTTTGCGCGAGGTTCACGTTCATCTCCACCGGCGTTAGAAAGTGCGACAGCAGTTGCACGATGAAGTACCAGCCCAGTGCATACATCCATGCTTTGGTGTCGACGCGCACCCTTTGCAGCACGACCATAGCGACCGCAAGACCTCCGATGTGGGCCAGCGTAGAGCTTAAGACAAATCCAAATGGCTTGACGACGTACCAGTACCACACGGCGAGACCGGGGACTAACCAGAGTGCCGCGACGCGAATCAAAAGGGGTTGACCGAGGAGAAGGCCAACCGCCAGGAGCAGATTTCCAATGTTGCACATCCAGAACATGTGACCGAGCTGGCCGATGCGCCAGTAGTGGACACCCTGCGCTAAAAAGAAAATCAACGGCAGGAGACCCAGCAGCCGGAATCGCCATGACAGTCTTGTGTGGTCCACTTGAAGACACCGAGCGGGGTCGCGTCAATACAGCGCCCCTGGAGATTAATTATTCAATCAGAATGTAGACGGCTCGCGGCGTGGCCCGAGGCACATTC
>JBDUCF010000437.1:0-2670 GCA_040003545.1 Pyrinomonadaceae bacterium
TAGCCGCTGCGGCAACCCCGGGCTCTAAGACGCAACCGCTTCGCGGTAAAGCTGTTTATCATCTGTTCATCTACCTTCCTGTAGCTTGCCGCCGGTTTCCCATTAAAAAACCTCCAGGTCACAAATACGCCCTTCCCTTCCTGCGGTGAGGTGTCTCTATGTCTGTCGTAGTTATCGCAGATTTATCTGCAAAAAGCGGATCTGTCAGCAAAGACACCGTAGCGGGTGGCTACGGCTCGCGCTTTAGTGGCGATTCTGTCGCCACTCGTTTCGCAAAGAACCTGCGCCGCGTTTTCCTGAATTTGCCGAGTATTCACACCGGCTACCTGGCGGCAATCTTTGCGCGCGCCGGACACGAGATTATCGTGGCCCGAGACGATAGCCCGGTGAAGGGTGACCTTGGGCTGGTGCTAACCTCGCTGGTTGATTACAAGCATGAGCGCGAATGGGCGATAAACGCGCGAGACAGAGGAATGAAGGTTGGATTTTTCGGCACGCCCGCCACGCATTTACCCGAGCTCTTCACCGACGTGGCAGACTTCACCCTGGTCGGTGAGCCTGAAGAGGCGGCCATCAGAATAGCCAACGGCGAAGACGTGCGCGGAATCGTCAAGAGCGCGGCTATTAACGATCTGGACTCTCTCCCTTTCCCTGACTGGGATCTGGTAAAGACCAAGCGTTTCGGACACGCTAATTATCAACGCGCCGGTTTGACGCGCGCCTTTCCCATGTACACCAGCCGCAGTTGTCCGGAACATTGCACTTATTGTCCACATCGGATTACCGCCGGCTATCGCCAACGCTCAGTCGAATCAGTTATCGCTGAAATGGAGGAGTTGAGCGGACGATATAGCAATCCCCATATCAAGATTCGCGATCCGCTATTTACGCTCGACCGCGAGCGCTGCTTTCAAATTGCCGACGCAATTCGCTCAAGAGGATTGCGCCTCTCTTTTGAATGCGAAACACGAATGGATGATCTCGACGAGAAATTGATCCGCGCTCTGCACGCTGCGGGGCTGCGGGAAATTTCTTTCGGGGTCGAATCGCCCGATCCGCTGGTCTTGAAGAAGGTCGCCAGGCGGTTCATTCCGCACGAACACATACGCAACATCATCCACCTGTGCTGGGAACTGGGCGTGGCGACGACGGCCTTCTATGTCATTGGCTTCCTGCAGGACAGCGAAGAGAGCATTGAGGAATTGATTCGCTTCGCGTGCGAACTTGATAGCACCTATGCCAACTTCAAGATTCTGACGCCCTATCCGGGCACGCCCCAGTTCAACCAACTGAAGCCGCTCATTTTCGAGACGGATTGGGAAAAGTTTGACGGCTATACGCTTACGTTCAACCATCCGGTATTAACGCCGCGACGGGCGCGCCTGATGCTGGGTATGGCATACTCCCGTTTCATTTGGCGTCCCAGCCAACTGTGCAACTGGGTGGGGTTGCATCAGTTTTCGCATCATTCGTGGCTGCAAAAAGCGGACGCCTGGTCCTGGCGTAAACAGGACTACTTTGACCGCCCGTGGGTCTCGCAGAGGAAGCAGGTTACAGTATGAGCTTACGCACCATCGCGCGTTACGGCGTGCGCTCGGTTCCGGGCGAAGAGAAAGAGATTGTGGCGGCATTTCGTCGCGGCGAAGCTGTTGAGGGTCCGGCTATCACTGAATTTGAAACGTCTTTCGCAGCCTATCACTACATGGATTTTGCTGTCGCCGCTTCGTTCGGACGAATGGCCTTTTACTACATCCTGCGGGCGCTAAATTTGCCCGCCGGCAGCGAAATAATCTTCCCCGCCCTGACTTTCTGGGTGGTCCCTGAGATCGCGCGCCGCGCCGGTTTGAAGCCTGTCTTCGTTGATATCGACCCGTCAACCTTCAACCTTGATCCGAATAAGATTGAAGCTGCCATCACTGACCGGACGCGCGTCATTGTTCCCACGCACCTCTATGGGCAACCATGTGACATGTCAAAGATCATGCCGATCGCGGACAAGCATGACCTGGTTGTAGTAGAAGATTGCGCGCAGGCAGTTGGCGCGCGTTATAAGGGCCGGCTGGTGGGCACATTCGGCGCCGCTTCTTTTTTCAGTTTTCAAATGCTCAAAGGCATAAACACCTACGGCGGCGGCATGGCGTTGACGAATGACCCGGCACTGGCGGCGCGCGTGCGTCTGCAGGCCGAGAGCGAGCCGCAGCCCGGCGTGGCAGAGTTAACCAAACGTTTCGCCAGTGGCTATGCCGCGCGAATTGGCATCAGCCCCAGGGGATTTACTTTCTGGGGGTTTCCCCTCCAGGCAGCCACCTCGGTCGTAGGTAATTACGACCTCTCGAAACATATCTGGGAAAAAATACGTCCACTTAATCATTTTCCCAGTGCCTACCGGCGCCGTTATTCAAACGTGCAGGCAATTATCGGACTGCGCGGTTTGGCTAAGCTCGATGAGCTGAATGTTCTTTCACGCGATAACGCCCGACGCTACACCGAAGGTCTTGCGGATTGTCGCGCCGTGCAGGTGCCGTACGTGTCTGGCGATGTCGAACATGTGTACTATCAGTACTGTATTTACGTTTCCGATCCGGGAAGAGCAAGCCGGCGCGCGATCCGGCGTGGGGTTGACTTCGAAACTACACACGTCGATGTATGTTCCTCGCTGCCACTTTTCAA
>JBDUCF010000087.1:0-8927 GCA_040003545.1 Pyrinomonadaceae bacterium
AGTCATCACTGCGGTGCTGACTGGTGGTTCTTGCGAGTCGCGATCGCAATGCGTTGGTGGTGGTGGTGAGAGGACCATCGTTTTGATATCCACGCATAACTCATTTTCTATCGCCCATGAAACATATGACTCTGCATAGATTGCGCCGGAAAGATGATTATGCAGATCGCCTCCCTTCGGCATCTTCAGCAGAAAAGCCAACTGTTGCGGCGGTGATTTGCGCACCGACTCAAAGTAATGGGCCGTCCTTTGTTCTGATGATACTCGAGAGGACGCGCGGGTCAGCGTGCCCTTTGCCGTGGCGCCGGATTGGGCCGGCCCCGCAGTGACGCAGAACAAAAGAAGCACCAGAATCCGAACCGAGGGCGGGAGCGATGCGCTGGTGAAGAAGTTTCTCTGCATGTGGTCTGGTCCTTTCCTTCTTTTAGACGATGTAAGGAAGCAGCGACTGTGAAGGTGCAGTGCGTTTGCACTGTTTAGAGCCCCCGGCATTGCAAGCCGCGAAGGGCCGAGTCTATATCACTTCACCGGTAGTCCCGCCGAGCATGAAAAGTGGTTGGTAAACTTCGAGTAGCCGGATTAATTCCCGCAGGCTGCAAGCCGCTTATCTATTTTCGACTGGCTACCGTCACGCACCATGCTTGTCATAAGCCGCCCCAGGTCTCTTGAGGGCAGGACATCACCAACTTCACAATCATGGCTGGATTTCAGGATACAAAACCCCTCCGGCGTGTGTTGGCCCAGATATCTTCTACCCTCGGGAAAAAACTCGCCGGCGCTGCCCTCAATTCGCACCGGCGATCTGAAGGCGACAATTTCCCAGGGCACCACTAGATCGGGTAAGCGTTGTTTGATTGCCTGTGCCGCACTCTGTGCTGTCCGGATTACATCGCGCACGAGCGGCTTTCCGTCTTCCGTCCTCAAGGAGCGCAACGCTTTCTCGACCTGGCGGCAAGTCTCCTCGTATTCTTCAACCGGGACAATGCCGCTGGCTTCACGCCCAATCAAATTAATTCGAATCGAACCATGCTGTTCGTTGACCAGAGAAAAGGCTCGCGTCTGTGACCAGTCGTACGTCGGTAACAGTGTGGTCTGTGCCCACCTCACTACTGTTTCCCGCGGCAATGCCTTGTAATAAAACTTTTTCAAGCCATCCGGGGTGCGACGCTTTAGCGCGCGCATCAACCCTACGGCACGCTCGCTCCATGACAGGTCTTTCCCTTCAGCAAGTCGGGAGAAACCCAGTTCGCATAAAACTGCTGACAGAAATGCCGGCACCGCGAGTGCGGGCTGCATTCCGTGAAGAGAAAAAACTAATACCGTGGCATCCTTTCCGACCACGTCAATCAGCCTGCCAATCTGCCGATCCACTTCCTGATAGATGTCCTTGAGCGTCGGTTTAATTGAGCCGAACTGTTTGAAAATATCTTCGTTGTAAAGTGAATGCTCGGGCTCCACTGTTTGCCATAAACAATGGGCGGATTCATGGGTCTCCGTGAAAACAATAATCGAAAGGTCGGGCCTGGTATGTTTCAGCAGACGCTCGGCGAGATCTCCGCGAAGTCCGACACCCTGGAAAGAGTCGGACGCAAGGTACTTCAGATTGTTGTAATCATCAGGCCCCGAGACGTTGATGTGACCGTGTGACAACGCATTGCGCGCCGTCTCCCTGGTAATCAGATCTGGCGCCGAAACTGAATGGTGCGAATTATCAATCTGGAGATACGGAGCCGCTTCGCTAACCTCGAACCCATCGGAAAGTCCGACGAAAGGCATGAAAGGGACTGCCATGACTCCAACTGTATTGCCGGCGTGAACCAACTCCTTCCAAAAGGGATCTAATTGGCGTCCAGTGAACGGGCTCAGGCTCATGGTGGTCGGTTCCCAGCACGATTCACTATAAATACCGTGAACTTCCGGGTCTTCACCGGTCATGAACGTCGGCCATATGGAAGTCGTGCCGATCCGTGTGGGAGATTGAATATTGATCCATTTGCCTTCCGCCAGCAGAGATTTGAGGCGGGGCAGTTCCTGCTGCTCGATCATTCGCCGGACCAGACTGGGCTCGGCGGAATCAATGCCGATAGCCAACACCGGTGAACCGTTAATTCGAGTCATCGAATAGCCTTCTGGTTAAATGTCTGACTGCCTCGCCGAAAGGAGCAGTAACGTTATTAAGCAGCGGCAGGCAAGCCAAGAAGTCCGGTTATCAGCAGGTGCAAATCCTTTGCGGGCAACTCACCGCCTTCGTAAAGATCGCTTTGCGCTCGGAGGATACAAAAGCCGTCGGGGCGTGCTGGCCCGTAAACTCCGTGCGCCGACGGTTCTTTCCCAGTCATGAAGGTGGGCCAAACCGAACCGCTGCCGATGTGCGCGGGAGACTGGACGCGCATCCACCTCCCTTCCGCCAGCAATGACCTGAGCGTCGGCATTTCATCCTGCGCGATCATCCGCCGAATCAACGCCGGCTCCCTAGCGTCGAGGCCGATTGCTAATACACGCCCGCCGTTAGGTCGACTCATTCAACAATACCTCTGGGTGGATCCACTACTTCAATCGCCATTCGTATGGTCTTCCGTCCTTCACCCGCGGGGCTGCAAGCCCATCACGAACGCGGATCAACGAGCGCAGGAAAAATCTCAGAGTTCCGGGACTAATACTTCCCAGCGATGCCGAGGCTAAAGCCGCCAACGATTGCAAGTTCCAACTCAAAGATTTCTTAGCAATCATCTCCGGCAGAATTCGCGGCGGCTGGCCCGCCCAAAGGCGCATCGCCCCCAGCATGTAAAGAGCAGCCAGGTTTTCTCCGTTTCGGCTGTATCTCTCTTGAAAGGAATGTACCGCCTGCGCGCCGGTAACAAGGGTTGTGTTGCCTGAATGATAGCGGAATTGGTAGAGCACGTCTGGGAGTGTGACTACACGGCCGCTGGAGGTCATCTTGAAAAAGAAGTCCTGATCTTCGCCCGCTACAAATCGATCGCCGTAACCTCCCACCGCGTCGAAAGCTTCTCGGCGAAACATTGCTGAGCCATGAGGAAATGGAATATAGCGGGACTGACGGACCAGTCGCCAGCGATCTCGGGGGCGAACTCGCCGGCCGGATGCGTCGATTCCCTCGCAGAGAGTTCCCACGGCAACGACATCGGGTCGATCTTCAATGATCTCCCATTGGCGTCTTAGCCTCTCGGGATGGGAGATATCGTCGCCGTCCATCCGCGCTATCACGCGACCCAAGGCTTTCGAAACCACCAGATTTGAACTACCTGCCAGCCCCAACTTGTTCCCACTTTGGAATACACGTATGCGATCGTCCCTGTTTTCCCAGGCACGCAATACCTTCTCCGAACCGTCGGTCGAGCCGTCATCCAGAATCACGAACTCAAAGTCGGTAAAGGTCTGATTGACGATGCTGCCAATACTCTGGTCCAGAAAAGGCAACGCGTTGTGCACCGGCATTACCACACTAAGCGAAGGCGTCTTCATCGATCTTCGTGGTCCCCTCATTCTCGTTAGAGGCGATCGGCGATTGCGACTATCAGTCGGGCTCCCGGAGTCAGTACGAGTTGGGCCATTATCGTTCCTGCTAAGCGACTGCCGCCCAGCATCACGAGAGTTCTCCTGAAATGGGCCTCGCTGGCACGGCCGACAACTACATCATCCGTCAGAAGTGAAACATACGGGTCGATGAATACCAACAGTAGAATAGTCGAAACCGCGTTTACCACCGGCGATAGATTATTGGCCGTCACCCTCAGTTCCGGCCTCAAGTATCCTGCGTACAAGGAGGCAAACACGCCGACAGTCAGCATTGCACTTGCCAGCGCATTGTATACAAGCATGTTCCACGGCGCCTGTCGCAAGACCAGCCGCGTGACATTTTCCCTGACAGGAAGACTAAAGGAAGTCTTGAAGTCACGAAGGCCGGCAAGAGAAACGGTTCGTAACAGCAAGCGCGGCATAGAACGATGTGATCCCAGCTGCTCAATGGCCCGGCCAAACAACCTTTGAAAGGTGGGGATTGAGAGCATCCCGACCAGCGAGCCCAGCGTTGCCGCCACCAACAGCCAGCGCAAATCCGATTCAATGCCGGCCCGCGTTCCGTAAAGAATACTCTGCTCAACATGCTTGGCGAGCAGAGGGGTCTGGAAGGTGTTTGAAGTTCTTGAGACCAATAGCAGGACATTGAACATAGCCAGCGACACGGCGATGCGCCTTGTCCTAACCCCCGCGATCCTGACGGCATACGACAGCATGCTGATCAGGTGAATGACGAAGGTCAGCAGAAAAACCAGCTTCACTTGGACAGTCATATTTCGCCGCCGATTCTAGCATTATAAATTGACATCGCGAGCGGATATCGAAAAGAGCATCCTGACGCCGGGCGATCAGTCCCATGATCATGTATCGACAGTTGACGCAAGCGCTAAAGAACCTGAAACTTAACCGCCGTACTAACTATTGTCCGAAGATCCCTTTCATCAATGCCCAACGTTATCAGAGAGCCCTGCGACGAAGGAGTGATTCTTTCGCGGGAGTCTGCCGCTCCTGGCACCAAACGACAGGGGCGATGGATTCTGGCCGCAACTATTCTGGCGTCCAGCATGGCCTTCATCGACGGCACGGTTGTCAACGTGGCATTGCCATCGTTACAGAAAAGCTTAAATGCGACGGTAATCGGCGTGCAGTGGGTTGTCGAAGCCTACTCGCTGTTTCTTTCAGCGTTGTTGCTGGTTGGCGGTTCACTGGGTGATCGTTACGGGCGGCGACTAATCTTTATGATCGGGGTCGGGCTGTTCGCCCTGGCTTCGGTTGGGTGTGGATTCGCCGCCGGCATTGATCAGCTCGTGATTGCCCGGGCCGTTCAGGGCGCCGGCGGCGCGTTACTGGTTCCTGGGAGCCTGGCGATTATCAGTGCATCGTTTCCTCCCAATCAAAGAGGAAGAGCGATAGGGACATGGTCGGGTTTCTCAGCAATAACAACTGCCATAGGGCCCGTACTTGGCGGTTGGCTCGTGGAGCACGTCTCATGGCGGGCGGTCTTTTTCATCAACATACCTCTGGCCGCCGCAGTGCTTGCAATCTCTTTCTGGCATGTGCCCGAGAGCCGCGATAAGGGGGAAACCGGCTCGTTGGACTGGTTAGGAGCCGTGCTCGCAACCATCGGGCTGGGTGGTTTGGTCTATGGCCTGATCGAGTCTTCACGCGTGGGTTTTGGCAACGCCGCCGTGCTGGGCTCACTTGTGACCGGCGTTGTCGCCCTGGCGGTATTTCTTTTCAACGAGACGAGGGCGCGAAATCCAATGTTGCCGCTTCGTCTGTTTCGTTCTCATGATTTCGCAGGAGCGAATTTGCTGACCCTGCTACTCTACGCGGGGCTCGGTGGCTCCCTGTTTTTCCTCACACTGAACCTGATTCAAGTTCAGGGCTATTCCGCAACGGCGGCCGGCGCTTCGTTTCTACCCTTTGTGCTAATCATGTTTGCGCTCTCGCGCTGGTCCGGTGGTCTGGTCGATCGTTTTGGCGCCAGGCTGCCGCTCCTGATTGGACCATTGATCGCCGCAGCCGGCTTTGCCCTGTTCATGCTGCCGGGACGAGGTGGGAACTATTGGTCCAGTTTTTTTCCCGCCGTCATTGTCCTCGGTCTGGGCATGGCGATTAGCGTCGCGCCATTGACTACCACCGTGATGGGATCGGTAAAAGAGCAGCAGTCGGGGGTCGCTTCAGGAATCAACAATACCGTTTCGCGGGCTGCCGGATTGCTGGCGATCGCAATCTTCGGAGTGATCCTGCTGCACACTTTCAGTCGCAACTTTGGCCAGCGCGTGGCTAACATTGCTATCAGTGACGAGTTGCGACATTCACTTTACGAGCAACGCGTGCGGCTGGGGGGATTGGAGGTGCCCGCCAACCTGGATGCCGAGACCCGAAGGCAGGTTCAGCAGGCTGTTGCCGAGTCGTTCATCTCTGGTTACCGTCTGGTGATGTTCATTGCCGCCTGTCTGGCAGTGTTCAGCGCCGCAAGCACGTGGCTGATGATTGGAAAGAGAAAGGATCGTTGATATGCCTGAGAACTGTGTCCATTTTGATCAAATAAATGAAGTAACGCCCAGTGCTGACGGATGCGAGGACTGCCTAAAGATTGGAGACGATTGGGTGCACTTGCGTCTGTGCATGACCTGTGGCCACGTAGGTTGCTGCGACTCTTCAACGAACCGGCACGCCACAGGTCACTTCCATAAGGCCGGTCATCCGATCATCAAGTCATTCCAGCCCGGTGAAGAGTGGGGCTGGTGCTATGTGGATGAGTTGATGTTTGATTCAATCTGAAGGGGGATCCTTTTAAGCCGCAGATGAACGCGGATAAAAACGGATATGAGAACAAGGCAAATCAAATGTGAACATGCCCTTCTATAAGGTTTGGTTCTGATCCGCGTTTATCCGCGTTCATCTGCGGCTTAAAACTTCCAGGGAGTCTCACCGCTCCCGCGCAATCATGGGCGCCGGCTCGGGCTCCGCGGAAGAGCGGTCGCGCGTTGAATCACTAGAGATCGGCAAGGGTGGTGGGGGGTTAGCAACCAGCATTTCCAGGGCAGCCTCCAGCGCTTCGCCAATGCGCGTCACGAAAATGATCTCCAACTCGCGGCGCACTTCTGCGGGAATGTCTTCGATGTCGGCATCGTTACGCGCCGGCAGGATTATGCGGCGAATGCCGGCGCGGTGCGCGGAGAGAACTTTCTCTTTAACGCCGCCTACCGGGAACACTAGACCCGACAAAGTAATTTCACCCGTCATGGCCGTGTCGGGACGCACCCGCCGACCCGTATAGAGCGACGCCAGCGCCGCAGTAATCGTCACGCCCGCGCTGGGGCCATCCTTGGGAATTGCGCCGGCGGGAACGTGCAGGTGCACGCCGTACTCCTTGAACATCGCAGGCTTAATGCCAAACTCCGCTCCGTGTGACCACAGGAAAGACTGGGCCGCGCGCGCAGACTCCTGCATTACTTCTCCCAACTGTCCGGTGATCGTGAAACCGCTGCCGCCGGGCAGCAGCGTGGCTTCTATGAAAAGCACTTCACCGCCCATTTCCGTCCAGGCCATCCCCGTGGCCACACCGGCTGGCAATTCCTTGCGCGCTTGCTCCGGATAAAAGCGCGGCGGGCCAAGGTATTCTTTGATTTCACCGAGATCGATCGTGATCTTGTCAGTCTCGCCCTGCGCCACTTTGAGCGCCGCCTTGCGCGCCAGGCGGCCAATTGCGCGCTCCAGCTGTCGCACGCCGGCTTCGCGCGTGTAGCGCGTGGCGATTAATCCCAGCGCCTCATTCGTGATTCTGAACTGTTCCGGCTTCAATCCGTTCTCTTCGACCTGACGTGGCACCAGGTAGCGCAGGGCAATCTGCAACTTCTCCTGATCGCTGTAACCGGAGAGCTGGATTATCTCCATGCGATCGCGCAGCGGCGGTGGAATCGGGCCCAACTGGTTTGCCGTGCTTATGAAGAAAACTTTCGACAAGTCGAACGGCAGATCGAGGTAGTGATCCGTGAACGTGTTGTTCTGTTGCGGGTCCAGAATCTCCAGCAAGGCGGAAGAGGGGTCGCCGCGATAGTCGTTCCCCAGCTTGTCGATCTCGTCCAGCATCATCAACGGATTGTTCACGCCGGCGCGGCGAATCGATTGAATGATGCGGCCCGGCATAGCACCGACGTACGTGCGCCGGTGGCCACGCAGCTCAGCCTCGTCGCGAATACCACCCAGGCTCAACCGTTCAAAGTTGCGTCCCATCGCCCGCGCGATCGAACGTCCCAGGCTGGTTTTGCCGACTCCGGGCGGCCCCACAAAACAAAGAATGGGACTCTTCGCGTCGGGACGAAGCTTGATGACGGCAAGAAACTCCAGGATGCGCTCCTTGACGTCTTCAAGCCCGTAATGATCTTCATCCAGCACCCGTCGCGCTTCGTTAAGATCCAGTTTGTCCTCGCTTGATTTTCGCCACGGCAACTCGAGGATGAAATCCAGGTAAGTGCGGATGACGTGATAATCAGGCGCGGCACTGGGAAGCTTTTCCATGCGGCTCAGCTCGCGCGCGGCCTCTTTGCGTACCTCATCCGGAAGCTCGGCTTTCTCCAGACGCTCGCGCAACATATCAGCGTCGGCCTTCTCGCCGCTCTCCTCGCCCAGCTCCTTCTGAATGGCTTTCATTTGCTGGCGCAGCACGTAATCACGCTGTGCCTTGTCCATTTCCGACTGCGCTTCCGCGGAAATTTTCGATCGCAGCCGGATAATCTCGACTTCGCGCGCCAGATAATCATGAGCCAGGTGCAGTAATTCGTCGGCGGTATTGGCTTCGAGCATCTTCTGCTCTTTTTCCACTCCCAGATTCAAAATCGAGCCCAGGAAGTAAGCCAGACGAACTGCGTCATCAGCGGCCAGCACGGCCATGCGGATCTCCGCCGGCACCTGCGGCAGCAGGGCCAGGGCTTGCTGGATTAGCGATTGCACGTTGCGTTTTGCCGCTTCGACCTGCTCCGCGTCTTTGACCTCGGGCGGCGGAAGGATTTTTACGCGCGCCTTCAGGTAAGGCTCCTGCTGCAACCACTCCAGAATCTGTAACCGCTCGGTACCTTGCACAATCAAGTGAAGCGTGTCGCCAGCCCGCTCCATGCGTTTGATCATTACCAGCGTGCCCACCGTATAAAGTTCCGAAGGTCTGGCGTTCTCTTCATCGTCTCGCTCTTCGGCCTTTTCGGCGCTGACACTGATGCAGGCAAGCAGTTTCTCTTCTGTAGCCAGCGCGGATTCCACGGCTGCGACGGATGCCGCCTTGCCAACCGCCAGCGGAACAACCGTCTCCGGGAACAGGGTAGTGTTCTGCAAAGGCAGCACCGCAATCTCGAAAGGAATGGCGTCTGCCGGACGCGGGGCCGGCA
>JBDUCF010000088.1:0-8917 GCA_040003545.1 Pyrinomonadaceae bacterium
TCATCAAGAGTGCAGAGCGCAGTAAGAAATTTGCCACCGCTACAGCGGGAAGCACTGATTCTTTTTGAATATGAAGATCTTACGTTGGCCGAGGTTGCTGCAGTTGTCGGAACCGACGTGGGAACCGTAAAAGCCCGGCTTTACCGGGCCCGCGAGCGGCTGCGACAGGAGCTTGCTCAGTATTTCAATATTGGCAGAGAAATTGTTACAGTTGAGAGGGCCTAAGATGAGTGACAACGAGGCTCAGTTGACAAATGACGCGGATCTGCAGGCTTTGCTTGAAGGTTGGAGCACGCCGGATCCGTCCCCTTCGCTTGATAGGCGAGTGACTGCGGCCTATCGAAGGGTTATGAACGAGGCAGTCGCGTCATTGAATCCAGCAGTTCATCCCCAACGTGGTAGCGAGGTAGTAAATATGAAATTCTGTACGACATGCCAGGAAGAATTCGCTGATAAGTTCAGTTTCTGTCCTGTTGATGGGACGCCGCTGGCCGCGGTTCCCGTTGCGCCGGTAGTGACGGCTCAGGCGGCAGCAACCAATGCTGCTGCTTCTTCTGCGGCGGTCGAAACCAGCCGGGCTGCTTCCGCTATTCCCACTTATAGCAATGAGTATCATCTGACAATCATCGAGGACGCGGGCGTGTTGAGCCGCCTGGCGGGCGAACTTGGGCGCGTTAAGGAAGAGTCAAAGCTAACCTGGCCTGAGTTCAAACGTGATCCAGTAGCGTTTTCAAAACGCTCGGCGTCGGCCTATAGCCACGCTCTCGCGGTGGTTCTGGCGGCCTACGGCGCTTACGTCATGATGGCCCTGTTTTTCGTGGTAAGCGTTCTGCTGGGCATCGTCTTTATCGATCGGGTCCAGGCGCGCCATGCAACTGAGCGAGCTGCGCAGCAGGAACAACTCGAACTCACGCAGATGATCGAGATTCCAAACGAGCAGCCGACGCCCGAAGAAGGCACGGCCGGAATGGACAAAGGTAAGGGCGGTGGCAGCAAGCCAAAGCAGGAGAAAGCCGGAGGCGGAGGCGGTGGCGGTCGCGAAGAAGACAAACCTGCTTCCGCGGGCAAGTTACCCCAGGCTGATTTGCACATTCCCCAGGTGGTAGCGCCCGATCCGCATCCGCCCGTGATAAAGAATCCGGCGTTGCCAATGCCGGCCACTCTTGATGCCGACCCGGTTTTGTTCCCACCAGATACGCGGCCCATTTCTTATGGCGATCCGAAATCGAGGTCCACTGATCCCTCATCCGGCTCCGGTAAAGGAAATGGAATTGGCACTGGCACTGGTGGCGGTGTTGGCCCAGGTGAAGGGGGCGGCTATGGCCCCGGTCGTGGCGGCAATACCGGCGGTGGTGACCGCAACGAAGGCGGCGGTGGGCCAGGCGGCGGTGGTGGCGGCGTTGATTACAGCAAGACTTTCCGCCAGGGCGAAGTTTCTCAGAAGGCTCGGATAATTTCCAAACCGGAGCCCCCCTACACTGAAGAAGCGCGCAAGAATCAGGTGACCGGTACAGTCGTACTGAAAGTCGCGTTCAGCTCGAACGGGCAGGTAACTAACATTCGGGCCGTAAGCGGGTTGCCGGACGGTTTGACGGAGAAGGCTATTGCGGCAGCGCGTCAGATCAAGTTCATTCCAGCCGTGAAGGACGGGCACAACGTTTCGATGTGGGCCCAACTGGAGTACACGTTTACGATCTACTAAGACAGAATTTCAGCAAACGCAGTGAAGCGGCGGCGAGTTCATAAAACTTGCCGCCGCTTTTATTGCCTTATGAACGCACGTCTCAAGAGTTAACCGGCAAGGCCTGAATTTGGTTTACGCATATCGCTCGGCGACGCGTCGTATCCGTCGAATGCCCTCTTGCAAGCGTTCGATTGACGTCGCATAAGAAATTCGTATGAAGCCTTCGGCGCCAAAGCCCGCTCCATCCGTCACAACGGTCTGCTCTTCATTCAGCAGCGCATCGGCAAAATCGGCGGAGGTCTTCAGTTTTCCCTTCAAGCAGGCGCGCACATCGGGAAAAGCATAGAAGGCGCCTTCCGGCTGAGCGGAACTCAACCCCGGAACTTCATTAAGCGCTTCCAAAAGCCAGGCCCTCCGCGCAGTGTATTCGGCCAGCATTATGGCGACCGACTCCTGCGGGCCGTTGAAGGCTTCGGTTGCGGCCCACTGCGCCAGCGAGTTGGGATTACTGGTGGAGTGGCCCTGGACCTTCAACATTGCCCCGGTCCATTCAGCATTTGCCAGCGCGTAGCCCATGCGCCATCCGGTCATTGCGTAAGTCTTGGAGAAGGATCCGGCGATACAAAGCCGCTCGCGCAGTTCCGGCGCCAGTGTAGCCGCGCTGAAAACTTCTCCTGGCGGATAGACGAAACGCAGATAGCATTCGTCAGAAATCGCGTAGATGCCGCGCTCTGCCAGGATCTGCATGATGCGGGCGAAGCCTTGCGCCGGAATCACACGGCCTGAAGGGTTGCAGGGCGAGTTCAGAATAATCAGTTTCGTGCGCGGTGTGATTGCTTCGCGGACTTGCTCCGCCGTCAATAGGAATTGGGTTTCTTCGGTGTCGATGAAAACTGGTGTACCACCCGCGAATGTGACGATCTCAGGAAAAGTCACCCAATAGGGTTTGACGATCAAGACTTCATCCCCGGGGTTGATCAGGGAAACTACGGCATTGAAGATCGCCTGCTTGCCGCCCGAGGTGGCCATCACTTCATTAGTTTGATAAGGCGCGCCGAACTCGCGCTGGTAAAAGTTGATGATTGCCTGCTGTAGCTCGCGGGTGCCGGCAGTTGGGGTGTATTTCGTCTTACCCGCGCGCATTGCCTCGGCGGCGGCGCGCTTGATGTTTTCCGGCGTGTCAAAGTCCGGTTCGCCCGCACCGAGATCCACCACGTCGACGCCCGCAGCGCGCATCTCTTCCGCGGCCTGCATGGCAGCAAGAGTCGATGACGCCTTCATCTGAGAAACGTTTCTTGAAACCGGAAAAGATGGCCGAGCGGCTGTCGCCATGGCGGAAACTTTCGTCTTCACGTTTAGAAGCCCGACTCTAAACAGAGAAGGTCATTTAACTGTTTTCAAGATCGATCTCAGTATAGCAGCCGTTCTTCCCCCTGCGCAGTGACATGTTCTTCAGCTAGTCAGATGCGATCTTCCGTTTCATGCGCTGCTCAACCAGCGGTGGCACCAGACCGTCGAGTGCCCCACCCAGCAAAAATACCTCTTTGACGAGCCGCGAGCTGACATACGAATAGGTTTCGGCAGGCATCATGAACACCGTCTCGATGGTCGGCTCCAGCCGGCGATTCATGAGGGCCATCTGCAATTCGTATTCATAGTCGGAGATGGCGCGGATGCCGCGAACGATTGCGTCCGCCTGCTGCGCCACGGCGTAGCTGACTAACAGGCCCTGGAATGAATCAACCCGCACCTCGCAACTGCCCTGATCAATCTCCGATAAGACTTCAGTCAGCATCTGGCGCCGCTCTTCGATACTGAAGAACGGTTGCTTTTCCGGATTCACCAGAATCGCAATGATGATTTCGTCGAAGAGTTTACAGCCCCGTTCAATTATATCGAGATGGCCGTTGGTAACCGGATCGAAGGAGCCCGGATAGATAGCGCGACGCATGGTGAAGCATGGTAAATGGTAAATGGTAAATGGTAAATGGAAAATGCGATTCCGCCCGGGCGTTGCGGCGGCGAATCGACACCTGTTCAAGGCCGTCTTGACACTAACGGTCTGCGATGTTTCAATAGCCACCGGGACAAACGTGGTGAGTTAAGGCGACTTGCGGCCACGTAAAATAATCCGCTAAACAGCTCGGCGAGTCTTTCCGGAGACGAATCGAATCGAAAGATTGGAAAGCCCCGCGTTGTTAAGCGCGGGGCTTTGCTTTGTAGGACAGACTTTCCAGCCTGTCCTTGAGAATGACAGACAAGAATGTCTGTCCTACTAAAATGGCCACGTTTCTCGAAACATTGAAGCAGCGCATCCTCGTCTTCGACGGCGCGATGGGCACCAACATCCAGGTTCAGGATCTGACACCTGACGATTTTGGCGGCCTGGACGGCTGTAACGAATACCTCGTGGTGACCAAACCGGCAGCCGTAGAAAAAGTGCACGCAGGTTTTCTGGAAGTCGGCTGCGATGTGATCGAGACGGATTCGTTCGGCTCGACCTCTATCGTCCTCGCCGAATACGACATTGCTGACAAGGCTTACGAGCTGAACTTCAAAGCGGCGCAACTGGCCAAGCGCGTCGCGGCGGACTTTTCTACGAATGACAAGCCACGATGGGTGGCCGGCTCAATGGGACCAACCACCAAGCTGCCATCGCTGGGCCATATTTCATTCCTCGACATGAAGGCGTCCTACGCCGAACAGGCGCGCGGGCTCATCGATGGTGGGGTCGATATCCTGCTGGTCGAAACCTGTCAGGATCTGCTGCAGACAAAGTCGGCCCTGGCCGCGATCTTTGAATACTTCGAAGAGATCAAACGACGTCTGCCGGTGATGGCCCAGGTGACCATTGAAGCCTTTGGCACAATGCTGATGGGAACGGAGATTGGCGCTGCGCTGACTGCCCTTGAACCTTTCCCGATCGATGTTCTGGGGATGAACTGCGCCACCGGACCGAAGCAGATGAGCGAGAACGTTCGTTACCTTTGCCAGAACTCGGTCTTTCCGGTGTCAGTGATTCCCAACGCCGGCATTCCGGAGAATGTGGGGGGCCACGCCCATTACAAAGAGACGCCTGAATCCCTGGCCGCGGACCTGGGCCATTTTGCGCGCGACCTGGGCGTGAACATTGTGGGCGGCTGCTGCGGCACTACACCGGCCCATCTGCGCGCTGTTGTCGAGGCGGTAAGCAACGTTACGCCACCGCGGAAGGATGTACAGCGACTGCCGGCTGCTTCTTCGATTTTTATCCAGCAACCTTATCAACAGGACACGTCGTTCCTGATCGTTGGCGAGCGGGTGAATGCCAGCGGCTCAAGGAAGATGCGCGACCTCCTGGGCGTCGAAGACTGGGACGGCCTCGTTTCGCTTGCCAGGGAGCAGGAGCGTGAAGGCGCCCATGTGCTGGACGTGAACGTCGACTATGTGGGCCGCAACGGCGAGCACGACATGCACGAGTTGGCTTCGCGTTTGGTGACCAACGTCAAGATACCGCTGATGTTTGACTCCACCGAATGGCAGAAGATGGAAGCGGGTCTGCAACATGCCGGCGGCAAGTGCATTTTGAATTCGACAAATTATGAAGACGGGGAGCCCCGCTTTGCGAAAGTGCTCGAGCTGGCAAAGTGGTACGGCGCCAGTGTGGTCATCGGCACTATTGACGAGGAGGGCATGGCGCGCACGGCGGAAGGGAAACTCCGGATTGCTAAACGTGCCTATGAACAGGCCATTGAAAAGTACGGCATTGCGGCGAGTGATATTTTCTTCGATCCGCTGGCTTTGCCAATCTCGACCGGCATTGAAGAAGATCGCCGCAATGCCCTGGAAACGATCGCCGGAGTGAAGCGGATCAAAGCTGAGCTGCCCGGTTGCTTTACGATTCTTGGGGTCTCGAACATTTCGTTTGGTTTGAATCCTGCTTCCCGAGTAGTGCTCAACTCAGTTTTTCTGCACGATGCAGTTGCAGCCGGACTCGACGCGGCGATTGTGAACGCGAGCAAAATCGAACCGTTGAATCGTATTGGAGAACGCGAGCTAAAAGTCGCCCGCGAGTTAATCTACGACCAGCGCCAGTTCGAAGGCGACGTTTGCACCTACGATCCTCTGGTTGAGTTCACGAAGCTGTTCGAAGGCGTCAAAGCCGCCGGCAGCAAGAAGAAGTCAAAAGGGGCAACCGTTGAAGAGCGGCTGAAGAGTCACATTATCGACGGCGAAAAGATCGGTCTCGAAGCTGAACTGAAGACGGCGCTGGAAAAGTATCCGGCGCTGGATATCATCAACAACATTTTGCTTGAAGGCATGAAGGTTGTCGGTGATCTCTTCGGCAGCGGTCAGATGCAATTGCCCTTCGTGCTGCAATCAGCCGAGGCGATGAAAGCCGCGGTGCGGTTCCTCGAGCCGTTCCTGGAGAAGAAAGGCGGCGCCACAGCGAAGGGAACCATGGTGCTGGCTACCGTCAAGGGCGACGTGCATGACATCGGCAAGAATCTGGTTGACATCATCCTTACCAACAACGGCTACAAGGTCATCAATCTTGGCATCAAGCAGTCGATCGAAAATATTCTGAACGCCTATGAAGAGCATGGCGCGGATGCCATCGGCATGAGTGGCTTGCTGGTTAAGTCCACGCTGGTCATGAAGGAAAACCTTGAGCTGATGAACGAACGGGGCATTGTTGTTCCGGTCGTCCTGGGAGGAGCCGCGCTCAATCGCCGTTATGTGGATGACGACCTGAAACCAATCTACAAAGGCCAACTGTTTTATGCGCGCGATGCCTTTTCCGGACTGCACACGATGGACCAGCTGGCCCACGGTAACGGCAGCGCTCCCGAAGCGGAAGCCCGACCGTCAGGGAGGGCTCCTCAACCGGCCCTGGCAGCGGAAGCAGACAGCGAAGCCGTTGAGGATGCCGAGGACCTTGTAGGCGAAGAAGCTAAACTCGGAATCCGCAAGCCGCTGAAACCAAGAGGGGCCGCGAAGATTGGAGGTGACACGACGCACACGACACGCTCCAGGGTACGAACGGATATCGAGATTCCGGCCGCGCCCTTTTATGGTTCACGGGTCATCGAAGATGTTTCGCTCGATGAAGTGTTCGCCTTTACCAACGAGACGGCACTGTTCAAGGGTCAGTGGCAATTCAAGCAGGGAAAAAAACCGGCGGACGAGTACCAGGCTTTTGTGCGCGAGACTGTCCGGCCTATTTTCAACGAGCTAAAGGAGCGAAGCAAAGCGCAGAATCTGCTGGCGCCGCGCCTCGTGTATGGCTACTTCGCCGCTCAGTCGGAAGGAAATGATCTAATCGTTTACCAGGATGACCAGCGGACCGAACGAATGCGCTTCACTTTTCCTCGACAGCCGAGCGGGAGGCAGCTTTGCCTCGCAGATTTCTTTGCCGCGAAAGAATCAGGGAGGATGGACGTCGTCGCATTTCATCTGGTCACGGTTGGGAGACGTGCCAGCGAGTACTCGCGGGAACTGTTCAAAGCTGATAGCTACGCCGACTACCTGTACTTTCACGGCCTCAGCGTCGAGAGCGCGGAAGCGCTGGCCGAGTTGTGGCATAAACGAATTCGCGAAGAGCTGGGAATTGCCGGCCAGGATGCGCCCGAGCTGGCGAAGCTTTTTCATCAGTCGTACCAGGGCTCGCGTTTTAGCTTTGGTTATCCCGCCTGTCCGAATCTGGAAGACCAAGCGAAGCTGTTTGAGCTGCTCGATCCTTCGCGCATCGATGTGGAGTTGAGCGAAGAGTTCCAGCTCGAGCCGGAGCAATCGACCTCCGCGATTATTGTGCATCACCCGGAAGCAAAATACTTTTCCATCGATTAGAAACGGTTACTCTTAAAGTCTGCAAAGCGGACGACTGAAAATAGCCCAGCGATTTATCGCTGGGATGCTAAGCAAGTGAAGTGTTAAGTCCCGTAGGGACGGCTGAATGGTGAGCTCAAATTCAGCCGTCCCTACGGGACTAGGAATTTGTGTTATCGTTTAACCCACCGATGAATCGGTGGGCTATTTTCAACTGTCCCTAACGGGACAGCGTTCTCCTCGCGTGATAGGTTGCTGCCAAATTCATGTCCAAACTTCAGACGATAGAGCCCAAGGTAACCATCGCTGATGAGCTTAATGAAAGCCAATCAGGCATCGGGCTTGAGAATTTGCACGCTGGGCAACACGCCATACCTTCTGCCGAAGAACTCGCTGTTTTATCCTGGTTCGAGCGGTTCGCTTTCAGCCTCGTTGGCCGCATGAACCGCGGCCGCTGGAAACGGTTTTGGACCTGGTGCCAGAGCACTGCAGGCGCGGGTTGGATTCATCTGGCCACCTACAACATCATGCGCGTGTACGGTCTGGAGAACGTTGAAGCTGCAGAGCGCGCTCGTCCCATCCTGCTGGTCTCGAACCATCGTTCTTTCTTCGATATGTACACGGTGTCAACTGCGCTCTTTCGCGGCACAACCTGGCGCAAACAGCTTTTTTTTCCCGTGCGGGGCCGCTTCTTCTACGAGTCGCCGATTGGATTACTGGTGAATCTCATCATGGGTTGGTGGTCAATGTACCCCCCCTTCTTCGCGGCCGGCGGTAATCCAATGCCGGAGAAGCGCGAGTTTGATAAATACTCGATGCGGCTGCTTGCTGATCTCTGTCGCGAAGGAGCGGGAAACATTATTGGTTTTCATCCTGAAGGCACGCGCAACAAAAGTTCCGATCCATACTCGTTCCTTTCTCCCAAGCCCGGCGTGGGCAAGCTGATCAAAGACGCTGCCCCGCAGGTCGTTCCTGTGTTCATCGCCGGCCTGTGCAACAGCCTGCCGCGCCAGGTAGCGCGCAATTGGAACCGCGAAGAAGTAATTCGTATTCACTTTGGTCCGGTAATGGATTTCTCGGAGTATCTGGCTAAGAGGGATCATGTGCGCACCTACAAAGAGATTTCCGAATTTGTAATGGAGAAGATTGCGGAGTTAGGCGAACAAGATCGCGAAATGTATGCCGAGTGATTCATCACTTCCTTTGGTTATCGTTAATCCAGCATCCGCAGGTGGCGCTACGCACGACGCCTGGGCGCGGACAGCCAGCGACCTGCGCACGCATTTTGGGCCCTTCGCCGTTGTTTTTACTTCAGGACCGGGCGACGGGCGCAAACTCGCCGCCGAAGCAGCCGGCAAAGGCACAAAGCTGATCGTTGCCTGTGGCGGTGACGGAACCGTGTCCGAAGTCGCCAACGGAATCCTG
>JBDUCF010000438.1:0-2657 GCA_040003545.1 Pyrinomonadaceae bacterium
CGTCCGACAAAAGTAGAAGGAAATCCGGATCATCCAAATAGCCGCAACAGCGACCCGCAGGATCTCGGCTCGAGCGCGACCGACATCTTTTCGCAAGCTTCGATTCTGGGTCTTTACGATCCTGACCGGGCGCAGACGCCGCTGTACCGCGACGAGTCGCGCACCTGGTCCACCTTCGTCGGCGAAATTCGTACCGCGCTCGATGAACAGCGTCCGAAGCAGGGCGCCGGGCTACGCTTCCTTACCGAAACCGTAACGTCGCCCACGCTCGCCGCGCAGATAAAAGGAGTTCTTACAGAGTTTCCACAGGCGAAGTGGCATCAGTACGAACCGGTGAACAACGACAACGCGCGCGCCGGTGCGATGATGGCCTTCGGTCAGCCGGTCAACACTACCTACGATTTCAGCAAAGCAGATCGCATTCTTTCCCTTGATGCAGACTTCCTGGCGGCGCTTCCGGGCACTCTTCGGTACGCGCGCGATTTCGGAGCGCGGCGCCGAGTCAGTGAAGGCCAAAAAGTAATCAACCGGCTCTACGTGATCGAGACTACGCCAACTACAACGGGAGCGAGCGCTGATCATCGCTGGTCAGTGAAGCCAAGTGAGCTTCAAGATGTCGCGCACGCCGTTTGGATGGGACGTGTTCCGACTGACGGCAAAATTCCTCATCCTTCCTCCGGAATCTCAATTGAGGCCATCGTGTCCATTGGAGATGACCTGCAACAGCACAAAGGCGCCAGCATTGTAATCACCGGAAAAGAAGCGCCGCCCGCGGTACATGCCCTCGCCCACGCAATGAATGATGCGCTCGGCAACGTGGGCAAGACAGTTTTCTATTCCGATCCAATAGAAACCAGCCCAGTAGATCAACGACAGTCATTGCAGGAGTTGATTAATGACATCGACGCCAGTCGCGTTGAGTTGTTGGTGATTGTTGGCGGCAATCCGGTTTACAACACGCCGGCTGACCTGAAACTCAATCAAGAGCGCATGTTCAAGACCAAGCTGCGCGTGCACTTAAGTCAGTATCGTGATGAAACCTCCGAGCTTTGTCACTGGAACATTCCGGAAACTCATTACCTAGAAGCCTGGAGCGATGCGCGGACCTATGACGGCACGGTGACAATCGTCCAGCCGCTGATTGAGCCGCTTTATCAAAATAAGAGCGCGCATGAATTATTGGCGGTGTTTACAGCGAAGTATGACCAGAAGCCGTATGAAATTATTCGGGAGTACTGGCAAACAGCCGGCAAACAGCAAACAGTTAACAGTAAACAGCAAACAGTAAACAGCGAACAGCAAACAGCGAACAGCAACGCAAGTCCTGGCAATCGGGTCCCAGGTAAAGGACCTTCAGGTGCGACGCCGAGCCCAGACGCTTCGCAGAATGGGAACGGAACGGGCACAACGACGGCGACTTCCGTTGGGTCAGCGCCTTCGGCTGACTTCGAATCGTGGTGGCGCAAATGTGTGCACGATGGTTTCATTCCAAACACTGCACTGCCCACCAAGAGTGTTTCAGTCAATGCCGGGCAATTCGCGCAAGCCAATACGCCCAACACCCTACCCCCCACACCCAACACCCAATTCGAATTGGTCTTCCGCACAGACCCAACAATCTACGACGGCCGCTTCGCGAATAATGGCTGGTTGCAGGAACTTCCCAAACCGCTGACGAAACTAACCTGGGACAATGCCGCACTAGTCAGTCCCAACACAGCCCGTCAACTTGGTTTGGAAAAGACGATCGGTAAAAAGGGCGGCGACATCTTCGTCGATACCCTCAAGATTTCTTATCAAGGCCGCACCATCAGCGACGCTGTGCCGACCTGGATCATGCCGGGCCAACCCGATGGCGTGATCACGTTGCATCTGGGGTATGGACGTAAACGCGCGGGCCGCGTGGGGAACGAGCACGGATTTAATGCTTATGAAATTCGCACCGCCGCTGAGCCGTGGTCCGGCGTCGGCGCGCAAGTGGAGAAAGGACCCGCCACGCATCTGCTCGCGGTCACGCAGCTTCACTTCAACCTCGAGGATCCGAATTTCAGCAAGCAGCCGCGCGATATCTATCGCCAGCAAACCCTGGAAGAGTATCTGCACGGCGAACATCCCGGGCATGAGTCGCAAGTACCCGCGAAAGACGACACGCTTTACGATCCCAGCCTCTATGACTACCAAAACCAGGGCAACGGTTTGAACTACGCCTGGGGCATGGCGATCGATTTGAACAACTGCATCGGGTGCAATGGCTGCACCATCGCCTGCCAGTCGGAAAATAACATTCCGGTTGTTGGTAAGGAGCAGGTGGTGCGCAGCCGCGAGATGCATTGGATTCGCCTGGACACTTATTTCGAGGGCGACGATGCAAGCAATCCTGACGGCACGCACTTCATGCCGGTACCTTGCATGCATTGTGAGAATGCTCCGTGCGAACCCGTTTGTCCGGTGCATGCAACGGTTCACAGCGCCGAAGGCCTGAATGACATGGTCTACAACCGCTGCGTCGGCACTAAATATTGTTCAAATAACTGTCCGTACAAAGTGCGCCGCTTCAACTTTTTCCTTTATCAGGATTGGGAAACGCCGACTTACCAGCTAATGCGCAACCCGGACGTGTCGGTGCGCAGCCGCGGCGTGATGGAGAAATGCACTTA
>JBDUCF010000089.1:0-8887 GCA_040003545.1 Pyrinomonadaceae bacterium
ACCGACCAGAGCAACGCGGTGGTAAGAGGCGCCACAGTGGACATCGTAGATGTGGGGACAAATAAGTCTGTGCGCACTGTTACTACCGGCGACGAGGGACGTTTCGGCGCCAGCTTGTTGCCACCCGGGGCTTATCGCCTCGAGGTCTCGGCCGCCAACTTCAAAAAGGCCGTCGTGTCTGGAGTGAAAGTAGAAATTTCCGGAACAGTGCGACAGGACGTTACGCTGGAAGCCGGCAAGATCGAAGAGACTGTTAACGTCGAAGCCACACCGACGCTCATTAATACAGAGAATTCGACCACCGGGCAGGCTCTCGATGCGCAAACTCTGCGCACACTGCCTCTGGCTTCACCGAATTTCCTGTTCCTGCTTTCCCTTTCCAGCGGCGTGACCGGCGACCCGACGGATGTACGCGCTGCCGGTCGAGGTACCGCAGACGTTACGGTGAATGGCCAGCGAACCAGCAATAACAGTGTTTCGCTCAATGGCATAAACGTAAACGAATTTAATCTCGCGCACTTTGACACGGTGCCCCTGCCCAATCCGGATACGCTTAAAGAAATGAAAGTCGCGACCTCGCTTTACGACGCTTCTCAGGGAAGCAAGGGCGGAGGCGCGCTCGGGTTGGTCACCGCTTCCGGCACAAAGGATATTCACTTTGATCTCTACTGGAACCACCGCAACGATGCGCTCAACGCGAATGAATGGTTTCGCAATGCAAAGGGTCTGAGTAAGAACGCACGCTTGCTGCAAAATGTTTTCGGCGGCAGCGCCAGTGGCCCAGTACCCAAGGCCGGCGGCTTCTGGTTCTTCAATTATCAGGGTGTGCGCGCGCGCAACGGTATTGATCCCAACGGCTCAAGCCTGAGTCCAACAGTACAGAAATTCACCGTGAATGCCGATGGCACAACCACTGCCGCTCAGCTGGCGGCAGACTATGGCTTGTTTCCTGCGCAGATTGATCCGGTGGCCGTAAAGATACTGAATATGACGGACACTCGTTTTGGCGGAAGCTTTCTGGTTCCGCGCTTTGGTCAAGGGGGATGCGTTAGCGCGCTGGCAGGAGTTGGCGCAAGTAACCCGGGAACTTTCACTTGTCAGTTCAGCGCCGTCGCGCCGATCCTGGACAACCAGCATACCGTTAGCTACGACCGGGGCTTCCGTGACGGCAAGGATAAGATCCTGGGAACCTGGTTCTGGGACGAAGGCTCCGTAGCCAAGCCGTTCGGTACCGACACCAACCTGGGGAATCCCCGCACCGATACTCAGTTCAATCGGTTCCTTTCCATAACCGAGACTCATATATTCAGTCCTACCAAGGTGAATGAGTTGAGGCTCGGTTTCAGTCGTTTCCTGTTTGCCAACCTTCCGACCGACGTACATACCTTAGCGGAAGTTGGCGCCCAGCGCGGCAATAGTTCCCAGTTTCCCGGTCTGTATCGAGTCGGAGTCACCGGTTCAATCTCGCTCGGCACCGGGGTGAACGATGATCGGGGTACCGTTTCCAATCAATACAACGTAGTGGAAACCTTCTCCTGGATTAGGGGCAGGCATAGCTTCCGTATGGGTGGGGAAGGCGTCCAATACCAGTTGAATCGTTTTAACAACTTTGCTGTGCGTGGAGCACTCACCTTCGGCTCTACCGGCACACAATCTCTGGCGGCCGCCAATTGCAAGAACGATACTAACGACTGCACCGCGTTTCAGAATTTCCTGCGTGGGCGCGTCACCGCCGTTCAATCAGCCTTCGGAGATCCGGCGCGCAACTTTATTGCGACCGACTATGCCGGTTTCTTTCAGGACGACTATCGATTCAGTCCAAAGCTTACTATCAACCTGGGCTTGCGCTGGGAAGCAATGAGCTTTGGTCATGACAAACTGAATCGTGCCGGCGTTTTCGACCCTGCCCTGGCAGCGGCGGGCAAGAACCCATTTCTGTTCCCGGAGGCGGTTGATATCGCCGGCTTCAAAGGAACACCTGGCGTGCCAAAATGCGCGCTGATCAGATGTCGCGACGATAACAACTTTGCGCCGCGGGTCGGATTCGCCTGGGATGTCAGGGGAGATCAGAAGACGGTTCTGCGCGCCGGGTATGGCATTTACTACCAGCGCCTTTCGAACCAGAACATCCTGCAAAACTCATTGGCCGCGCCGTTCACGGTGCAACCACTGTCGAATGACGCGAATCCGGTGTCAGGCCAATTGCAGAATCCTTTAGCGTCGATTCCGCCTCCGTCGATCCTCGCTGCGGCCTACATTCCGCAGGCCACTCGCTTTGCGGGACTGTTCAATGCCACCTCGAGCACTGTTAACGGAGTGCCGTCGAATGGGATATCCACCAATCCGGCGGATGTAAACAACCCGGCTTTCAAGCCCATCTTCGTTAATGAATTGGGCCAACGCTGTTTGGGTTACGCAAGCACTAACACAAACCTCGGAGCAACCAACTGCTCGATCAATCTGGCTTCCTTTACCACCGCGCCACGCGATGCGTACACACCGTACACTCAGCAGTGGAACTTCACTGTGCAACGGGAGCTAATGAACGGTTGGGCACTCGAAGTGGGTTACGTAGGCTCGCATTACACCGGTGGTATTGGCATCTGGGATCCGTTCATTGCAACGCTGGTGGGTCCTTCAACTCCGAAAACCTTAACGGATATCAACGGAGTTACGTACACCATCACCACGAACACCGTGAACAACGAGGAATTACGACACCAGATCGTCGGCCTCTCGCGCAAGAAGGGTGCACGGTACTCGGGAAATATCGGCCAGGGGAGATATGACTCGCTTCAAGCCACCCTCTCAAGGCGTCTACATCGGGGTCTGTATTTCCAGGCTGCCTACACGTACTCGAGGAACATGGATAACGTGAGTGGAAGCTTAAGCACGGACGAGTTGAATGCCACGCGCGCCGGTCAAAACGGGGCGAATATTTACAACGATCAATCCAACCCGCGACAGAATCGGGCACGAGGTGACTTTGACCGGCCGAACCGCCTGGTGGTGAGCTACTCATACGATCTTCCAGTGCCGCGGAGCAACTTCTTTAACAACCAGGTGTTCAAAGGCTGGACCGTCAGCGGAATTGTTACCTACCAGAGCGGACTCCCGTTCTCGGTGACGGACAGCACCAGCGGCGGCCTGTTTGGAACGACCCTGGGTACGGCCACAGCTCTTTGCACGCCCAAGCTTTCCTATACGTCGGGTTCGACCACGGCCCGGCTGGCCCACTATCTTGATCCGGCCTGCTTTACTACAGCGGCGACTCCGCCGAACTCGGCAGGGGCAGGGGCCACTGGTTGGGGAACTTCCCCGCGCAATGGGTATCGCGGACCAAGGCAGTCGAACTGGGACCTCTCGCTCATCAAAGCATTCCATCTCGGCGAGAGGAACAATTTCCAGTTCCGTACAGACATCTTTAATCTGTTCAATCACCCGATCTTCGCTAGTCCGTCATCCGTGAATATCGGTACCGTATCGTCGTTCACGCAGATTACGGAGACCAGGGTCCCAGCTCGGTTGATTCAGTTTGGATTGAGATACAGCTTCTAAGCTGCATCCGCTGGAAAAACTCACTTTGCCGGGCGGGACATCAAACCGCCCGGCCTGTTTTTAGTTCGCATCATCTCCGGACCGCGAGGGGCGGACAAGGCCAATGAATTGACGGAAGAACTCCTTGCTTTCCGCTGGCGCCGGTAGCATCATCTCCGCACGCTCTCACTACTGCGTTCGAGGTAATTGGGATGTCCAGTTTCATTAGCCGCTTTTGGCCCGCCGCACTTCTACTCTTCCTAGCTCTACCTGTTTTCGCCCAACGTGACCGCGATACATATTCGGGCGGCTCGCAAACGTTCGAAGTTAGTGGCATGGTGCGATTCGCCGAGAGGGGCGAGATGGCCCGCAACGTTCAAGTGCGTCTGGAAAGATTCGGCGGTGGGGTGGTGGACCAGATTCCCACGGACAACCAGGGACGCTTTCGTTTTCCCAACCTGCAGCGTGGTTACTACAGAGTAATTATCAATACCCCCGGTTACAATCCCGCGCAGCAGGACGCCGATCTGCAAGTGCTGTTTCGCATCTATCTCAACTTCGACCTGGTTACTGACAAATCAAAAGGTTCGGCGGGCGGGGCTTTGTCCTATGTGGTCGATGCCAAAGCGCCCACCGCCGCGCGAGAGGAGTTTGATCGCGGCAGCTCTGCGCTGGCAAAGAAAAACTATCCGGAAGCTATAGATCACCTGAAAAAAGCAACCGTGCTCTACCCCGACTTCTTTGCAGCTCAATTCCTGGTGGGTGAGGCGTTCATGGACCAGCGACAATGGGACGATGCGGAAATTGCGCTGCAGAGAGCCCTGGAGCTAAAGCCGGATAACGCCGCGACGCTTTTTTCGCTGGGCGAGGTTTATTGGCGGCAGAAACATTACGACAAGGCAGAGAAGACTTTGCAGGATGGAATAAAACTCGACGACAAATCCTGGCACGGATACTTTACTCTCGGCCGCCTTTACTGGGACCAGGGTGACATCGCGAAAGCGGCGCCGCCGATTGGCAAGACGCTCCAGCTAAAACCAGATTTTGCCGAAGCCCATTTGCTGGCCGGCAACATTCTGCTGCGCGTGGCGCAACAGGAGCGGGCACTCGTCGAGTATCAGGAGTATTTGCGCCTGGCTCCCCGGGGAGAATTTGCCGCCCAGGCACGCGACCTTACAGAAAAACTCAAGACCTCACTTGCCAATGGAAAAAAGAATTAGACCGAGGCAACCGGCGAGTGAACAATCAATGACACACATTCGCAAAGCTCTTCCCTCCGAAGCAGAAATCCTCACCCAGATTGCCCATGACGCGAAGCGGTACTGGGGCTATCCGGAAAACTGGATTGAGCATTGGAAGGAACAACTCACCATCACACCTGAATTCATCGGCGCGAACGAAGTCTATCTTGCGATCAGCGAGGATCAGGTGGCGGGCTTCTATGCAATAGTCGAAGTTGAACCACGAAATGCCAATCTCCGCTCATCAGACAAAGTTCAGCTCGAGCACATGTGGGTCAAGCCTGAATATATCGGCACGGGCATCGGCAAAGAGTTGTTGATTCACGCGATCGAAACGGCCACTTTTCTCGATGCCGCGGCTCTGGAGATTGCTTCGGATCCGAACGCCGAAGGTTTCTATAAACGAATGGGCGCAAAAAGAATCGGCGAGATCACTTCCGAAATCGAGGGCCAACCTCGCACCCTGCCCCACCTGTCCATCGATCTGACGTCTCAATGAGTCAGAACCCCGACTCGTCGGGGCAGCGCGCGGGCCCTGTATTAACCCCTGATTCAATTCCCGAGTAGCGAAAAGCTGTGACAAACCAGGTGTGCCACAGCTTTTCCTACGCGTTAGTTATGTCGTTCGTCAACCATCATTCTTTCGGTCTCCTCGCGATGGCCGATCCTCTGCTGGTTTTGAGGGTTCAGAACGTTGCGGTGGCGGTTCGGAACGCTGCGGTTCAGGCTCGGAACGTGATGGTGGCGGCTCAGAGCGCGGCGCCGGCTCGGAACGCGGTGCTGGCTCGGAACGCGGTGCCGGCTCGGAACGCTGAGGCGGTTCGGAACGCGTCGGTGGTTCTGAACGTGGCGCTGGTTCTGAGCGGGGCGACGGATCAGAGCGGGGCGACGGATCAGATCGTTCCGGCCGCTCCGGTCGCGATTCGGGATTCGAACGCGGCTCGAACCCTGGCGAAGGCTCGGGCCGATCCGGGCGCGCGGTACGCTCTGGCCTTTGAGTCGGCGGCTCTGAAGCAGACGGCGACTGTGGAGTCGGCGCATCGTCGCCTCTTCGGTTTGGGCGCTCAGCCGGATCGCTTCGCTCGCGGCGATCCGTCCGGCCACGCCTCTCTGGTGCACCCTCGCCGCTCGGGACCGCAGGCGTCGAGGTCGGCGGATGCAGCTCCCCTGGCTCGGGTGGATTATTTTCTACCGATCGTCGCCGATCAATTCGATCTGGTTGTACTGAACCCTGGCCGGGATTGGCATTGCGATCGGGGCGACGGTTTCCTTCGCGGTCGGCGCCATTGGGTTCGCGCTGACGCCGGTCAGGTCGCTCAACCGCCCCAGTGGGTACGGTATCAACCGGGCCAGGATCAACCGGAATCCCCGCGGGGTCTGATCGCGGGTTACGTCCATTGAGAATGCGTGTGCGACGAAGTTCGCCATCCAGGGGAATGCCGGGAAGGCGCTCCGCCGCGCCCGTTGGCCGTTCAGGCAGCGACGGCATCCGATCACGTCGTGCAATCTCGCCATTGCGGCCGCTTCTTCCTGATCCCGGATCGTTATCATTCGGCCTGGACGAACGTCTGTCTGGTAAATCGCCGGGTAACGGGTCAGCATCGAGTACGCGTCTTGCCACGCCCGGGTCGGCTGGATGTGGCCTGGGACCTCCCCTGCCGAAGTCCCGTTCGCGCATGCCAGTGACTCCACCCCAGTAGTGACGTCGCCGATCATCATCGTCATCTCGGCGTCGTCTCGGATCCCAATCGTCTCGGTGGTAGTGACGCGAGCGCGGATCGCGCTGATGGTACGAAAGCGGGTACCAGCAGACCTCCTCTGAACCAATGTTAATGTTGATGGAGAAAAAGGCCACCAGCGCTGGTCGCCACCAGCTCCTATGTTGACTGCGGATGCGCGGACACCACGCCCAATAGTTGTTGTAATAGACCCAGCGGCCGTAGTGATAAGGCGCCCAACCCCATGGTTCCTGTCCCACCCAGGTCCAGCCGTATGGCGGGCACCACGTCCAGTTTCCGTAGCGATAAGGCGCCCAGTTGTTATAGGTATTGATTACGGTAACGTGCGGCCGCCAGATCCAACCGTAATCGTTGGCGTAAACCCAATCACCATAAGCGTCCAGTTCTTCCGCACCCCAGATATCGGAATCATAGTAACGAACGCGGTTATCGTATCGCAGGCGCGCGGTTAGATTCGCTTCGCGACTGGTGATCCAATCGTCCCAATTGTCTTTCGCCGGCGCATACGCGAAGTGCCAATCGCCTTCGTCACCGGCTAAAGTCTCCAGCGTCGCGCTATGCCCATCGCGGACCACAAAGCCCGAAGTTTCCGCGTAGATGCGGGCGCGACCCTCTTCGCGCACGGTTACCTGCACGCGGCCATTCTGATCGACATCGATGCGATAGAGGCCTTTGGTTTCTGTCGCCATGGTTGTCTTCGGGGCATCGATTTCAAAGTATTCGTGATCGTGGTCAAAACGCGCGAGGCGAACGGTTGCCGTACCTCGGGAAAGACTCAGAGCGATGCCTTCGTTGCGCAGCGTGACGATCTTCAGCACTGAATCTCCCGCGACGCGTACGAAATTTCGCGCATCAATTTGAATCTCCACACGCGCGGCACTCCCGGTGGTGATCGTGTCCCCTTCCACCAGGGGAACGTTAATCTTTGCGCTTTCCAATTCCTCGCTGCCTTGCCGTTTCACGCTGACGTCACCTTTGATCAAGCTAATGCGGATCACACGCGCGGTTACGTCATATTCGTCGTCGCTTTCGTCCGCGGCGCGCGCGTTTATACCGGCAGCGAACAGGACCATCAGAAGGGAGAGGAGTGTGGCTGGAATCGCTTTGATACGCATGGGGTATTCTCCTTTTTGGAACCGAGACCTTTGGCTGGCGATTGATCAGAAAATGTCCAATCACCTTCGACGAGCGGCGACTCTACAGAAGTGACGCGCCGCTTGAAAAGCGAGGTTTAATTGTTGGAAGGCGCCAGAGCAAAGGTCGTGCCTTGAACAAATTCGTGGTGCGAATTTGAAGCTATAGCGAACAGGTCAAGACAGTAATGTGCGCGGGCGTTTAAAGGTGCTGAGAATGGGAAGAAGTCTGGGGGAGTAAAACGAGCCGCAAACAACCCACGGCAATCGAGCTGGCTCTGAAGCCAGGCCACCGGCAGGTATTAGCCCGGGACTCCATAATCAGGGAACGAGGGCGTAAAGTTCCAGCAGGACTTCATTCCTGGTCTGATGAAGTGCTAAAGCGGGCGATGTCGATTCCTATGCCAGATCGTGCAGGCGTGGCACCAAATAGGGTGCAGTTTTCAAGAACGAGATTTCACTATTGCTCGATCTTCTGCATCGTGATTGAGATCACAGGTGAATCGCCGGCGGTGCGATTGTAGCAGACCCAGTAACCGGCTTTCGGGTAGCGAACCACTTTGTTCATCGAACCGTCGGGCTTGGCTTCGACATCGGCGCCGAGCACTTGTTTAGGGCTCGGTGCTTCACCGCCCATGAAGTCAATCGAGATGGTTACCACCTTGTGCAATTTATATAGAACTTGCGCCGCCAATTTATCGCCAAAGAGGTAAAAGTCCTGCTCATCGGACTTATCTTTGGGATCGCCAAGTTTCTTCCGGGTCTCGTCAACCGTCATTCCAAGGCGCACGCCCTTGAACTCATTAAAGGCCGGATCATCACCGCCGGCCTGGGCGCTGGCGCGAGCTCTTTGTGCCTGCGAACCTGACGTTACGAGCATCAGGCTGGCTGAGGCCAAAAGGAATAAGGCGGCAAATTTTACCGGCAAAGGTAGTCTGACAACAGCGAACATGGGGGACTCCTCTCGAAGAAATGTGTCCAGTTAGGGCTACCGTAGCGGAAGGAGTTTCAGAAAGTCCGCGCAACTATTGAGAGGCCGAACCGCTTGAGCCGCGGGCCCTCGAACTACTCTGACAACGGCCGACGATATGCCAGAAGCGAAGGCATGTCAATAGGCCGATTGCTATTGACTAGCCGCCCGATTTGGAATAGAAGCATTCTATCTTTTTCGACACTGAAAGCCAGATTTACTAAATTCTCTTAAGGAGTCTGCCCGAATGAAACGAATTCTGTTCAC
>JBDUCF010000439.1:0-2655 GCA_040003545.1 Pyrinomonadaceae bacterium
GGGCCGTCGCATTCGTCGGGCCTTTGTGGCGGGCAAGGGAAACAAGCTGGTCGCCGCCGATTATTCGCAACTCGAGTTGCGTTTGCTGGCGCATATCACGCAGGATCCCGTGATGCTGGAAGCTTTTCAGAAAGGCGAAGACATTCACGCGCGAACTGCCCGCCTGGTCTTCGGCGCAAATACTGATGAAGAGTTGAAGGAAGCGCGACGCTTTGCCAAGATCGTGAACTTCGCGATTGCTTATGCGATTGAACCATGGGGATTGTCGCAGCGGGTCGGCATTTCGCGCCAGGAAGCGCGCAAAGTGATTGACGATTACTACACCACTTATAAAGGTGTCCGCAGTTACATGGAAGAAGTCCCGCTGCGAGCGCGCGAGCACGGCTATGTGCGGTCACTCTATGGCCGCATTCGTCCCCTGGCCGGTATCAACGATCGTAACGCAAACATTCGCAAGGCTGCGGAGCGGGAAGCCATTAACATGCCAATCCAGGGTACCGCGAGCGACATCGTGAAGATCGCGATGCTGCACGTGGAGGAGGCGTTACGGCGAGACGGAGTGAAGGCGCAAATGCTGATTCAGGTGCACGACGAGTTACTGGTAGAGTGTCCCGAGGCCGAAGCGCAGCGAGTTGTCGAAATCCTGAGGCGGGAAATGGAATCGGCAGTCGAGCTGGACGTGCCGCTGATTGCCGACATTGGTATAGGCGACAATTGGATGGACGCGAAAAAGTAAGGAACGTCTGATCAAGTTCGGGATCGGTCAGGTTCTGATGCAGTTTTGTCCCCTGCATTGCGAAGGGTGCGGTCCCGATGAGGGTCAGTACCGCCCGCGGTAGCGGGTGGGTTCTGGAGAGGAATTGAGGCTGATTGAGCAGTAAATGCAACGGACCCACCCGCTACCGCGGGTGGTACTGACTTCATCGGGACCGCTCGTTGTACTAAGGGCAACTGATTTCAGAGGTTTCCAAACACAAATCTTGAACGAGGAAAACCAGACAACTGACTCAATCTCGCCCGAGGGGCAGGTGGTCTACCGGCGCAGCACTACGGCGGGCGACTCGGATCAGCGGGGATCGGGAGGCAACGGCGCCCCAACCTCGCCGAAGCAGATGGCCCCATCCCTTACGCCGCTGCTGATGGGCTTTGCGTTGCTCCTGTTCTTAATTCTGGTTCTCGGCTATTTCGGCGTTCGCAAGATCGAAGATACCAGCGGGCAGGTGCTGGAGATGGAGCATGAACACGCCAGCATGCTCAGCCTGCTTTTGCAGTTGCGCGTGGGCCTTACCAGATTGGACAACGAGGCCCGCGATCGCGCCGCGGCTGAAGCGCGGCAAGAGCTGCGGCCTCCCTTCGACCTGCGCCTCAGCACCGCGCGCAACGAAGTCAATCGGTCGCTGGCTCTGTTCGAACGTTCGTCGTTAGCTCAAACGCAGAAATGGCGCTCATTTCACGGTGACCTGGATTCCTATTTTGAAGTTACCGACGACCTGCGACGCTATTCGTTGGAAGGGTTCGACAAATTCAAGACCGTCGATAAGGAGTTGGACGTTATCCTTAGCGATACAGCGGACCAGGAGGGACAAATTCTACAGCGCAGCGAGGCAATGCAGGGGGCGGCCGCGCGCGCGATTCGCTTCTGGACGTTCCTGGCCATCCTGGCTGGTTGTTTGATCGCGTTCGGAACAATCACCGAGATTCAAAGACGGTTTCGTCAGCTCCGCAGCACGACGGAAGATGCGCGGCGCGAGCGCGAATTCAGCAATCAAATGCTGGCGGGCATGGTCAGCGCCGTGGCTGCGATTGATGGACGCAATCACATTCGCAGTGCCAACCCGGCCTTTTTCAAGATGTTTCCGGGGGCCACAATTGGGGTGTCTCTGTACGAGAGATTTGCGCCGGATGACGCCATGAAAATGCTGGAAGCGGCGACTGCGTCAAGGGTTGAAGAAGCAACCTATCGAGGCCGCTCGATCATTGGCGCGACCGAAGACAACGGCGGCGCGAGAACGTTCGATGTTTATTCGTCGCCACTCGCCATCGATGGCGAGCAGGGTCAGATACTGACCCTGGTGGATGTTACCGAAGCGGCCCAGGCCGAGGTCAACGCGCGTAAGAGCGAAGCCCTGGCCGCAGTCGGCCAGGCCGCAGCGCAACTGGCCCATGAAATCAAGAACCCATTGGGAAGCATCCGGCTCGGGGTGGCGATGTTGCGCGATAGCGCTCCCAACGAAGACGCGCTCAATACGATTACGCTGGTCGAGCGCGGCATAATGCACCTGAATAAACTGGTGGTTGATGTTACGGAGTTTTCGCGGGGGCGGCCGCTGGAGCTGGCTGAAGTTGATCTCAAGGACTTGATTGAGTCCAGTGTCGAACTGGTTGCCGATCGAGTGGACGAGAAACAAACGCCCATCGAACTAAACCTCGCGACGGAAGACATTCGTGGTAACTGGGATGCTCATCAGTTGCGCGGAGTGTTTATGAACTTGCTGGCAAATGCTATCGATGCCAGCAGTCCCGGCGCGCCGGTAACGGTTTCAACTGAAATGGTCGCGGCGCCTCAGCCGAGTTCGGTCTCAACTGAATCAAGCACATCAATGGCGCGGATTGTTATTAGCGATCGCGGAGCGGGCATTGACGATCAGACGCGCG
>JBDUCF010000440.1:0-2651 GCA_040003545.1 Pyrinomonadaceae bacterium
CGTGCAACCCCTCGAAGTCGGTAAGGGATTTGAGGTTCAAGTAAGCGACTCGGGCCGAATCTACCGGCTGCCGATCAGCGTCGTTGAACGCCGCAGGATGAAGACTGTGCTTGGCAAGATTGGCGTGGTCCGCGTCGACGCCGAGATCTTCGGCGAGAACCGGCTGGTAAGGGGCACGGGCAAATTTTCAATCTGGCTATCCGATGACGAGCGCCGCATTCCTGTGCAAGCACGTGTCAGCAACTCCACCGGCACTTTCGAAATCAAGCTCAAGCGCGTAGCTGCCATTCCTGTGCCACACTGATCTTCCCGGCCGACACCCTCTTCTCTTGCGAGATTCGAACCCAAGACGCACGCTATCGCTGCAACAGCCGCTCATCATAGCCCACCGGGGCGCGTCGTCCGTCGCTCCCGAAAATACTATGGCGGCCTTCGAGCGCGCGCTGGCGGACGGTGCTGACGGTATCGAATTCGACGTGCGACTCGCCGGCGATGGCGTGCCGGTGGTGATACACGACGCGGAGTTGCGCCGGGTGGGCCGGCGCCCGGGAAACGTGTCCAGTCTGACATCTGCTGAGTTGGGCGAATGCGAAGTCGGTTCCTGGTTCAACCATCGATTCCCTGCCCTGGCCCAAAAAAGCTATGCAAGCGAACGGGTGCCGACGCTGAAACAACTTTTCCGCTTCATCGCGGGATCGGAGGCCCGGTTGTACCTGGAGATGAAAGCGGGCAAAGGTGATGGCTCTTCTCTTCCTCTCGAAGTCTCCAAATTGATCCGGGATCATTCGCTGGAGGCTCGCGTGGTGGTCCTGAGTTTCGACCTCACTTCAATTCGAGATCTAAAGATGATCGATTCAAACATTCGTACGGGGGCCTTGTTTCAGCCGGGGCTCTTCCGCATTGGGGCTTCTGTGCGAAAAACACGAATGGTTCGGGCCGCCATGGAGGTTGAAGCGAACCAGATCGCCTTGCATCGGCTGCTGGTCTCGCCGCGGATCGTTAGGCAGGCGCGCGACGAAGGTCTGGATGTCGTCGTCTGGACGGTAGACCAGCCCGCCTGGGTTGAAACGGCACGACAGTTAGGGGTGCAGGCGCTGATTACCAACAATCCGCGCGCCATGCGCAGCGGCGCTGACTCCCTGTAATTTGTTCTTCGATTGATCAGTGCTATGAACGCGCTTCTAATGTATTATCCACAGCTTAAAAGTCATTCGGAGGAAACTACATAATGCCGGTTGCAAAGGGCGCGCAGATTGCGCCCGCAGATGGAAAATTGGGCGTCCTGCTCGTCGGCCTGGGCGCAGTTAGCACGACCTTTATTGCGGGGGTCGAAGCGATTAAGAAGGGTTTGGCCGAGCCAATTGGAAGCCTTACTCAGATGGGGACGATCCGCCTGGGCAAGCGAACCGATAATCGCGTACCTCTGATCAAGGATTTTGTCCCCCTGGCAAAGCTGAACGACCTCGTGTTCGGCGCATGGGACATCTTCCCCGACTCCGCTTACGAAGCAGCCGTCCATGCCGGCGTACTAGAAAAGGAGCTGCTGACAAAGGTCAAAGGCCCGCTCCAGAAGATCAAGCCCATGCGGGCTGTCTTCGATCAAAATTACGTAAAGCGACTGACTGGACCTAACGTCAAGAAGGGCGCCAACAAGCTGGCGATGGCGCGCCAGTTGATTGATGAGATTGCCGAATGGAAGCGCAAGAACAAGTGCTCGCGTCTGGTGATGATTTGGGCCGCCTCTACTGAAATATTTCTAAAGCCGCACGCCGTTCATAAGACAATTGAATCGTTCGAGAAAGCCATGCGCGAGAATCACCGCAGCATTGCGCCTTCGATGGTTTACGCCTATGCGGCCCTAAAGTCCGGCATCCCTTTCGCCAACGGCGCCCCGAATCTGACCGTTGACATTCCTGCCCTGCGGAAACTGGCCGAAGACAATGGCCTGCCTGTTTGCGGGAAGGACTTCAAGACTGGTCAGACACTGATGAAGACCATCATCGCGCCAGGATTGAAATCCCGGATGCTCGGCCTGCACGGTTGGTATTCAACCAACATCCTGGGTAATCGAGATGGCGAAGTACTTGACGATCCGGAATCGTTTAAGACAAAGGAAGAGTCGAAGCTCTCCGTGCTTGAATACATATTGCAACCAGAAGTTTATCCGAAACTTTACAAGGATTTTTCCCACGTCGTCCGCATCAACTACTATCCTCCGCGCGGCGATAACAAAGAGGGTTGGGACAACATCGACATCTTTGGCTGGCTTGGTTATCCGATGCAGATCAAGATCGATTTTCTTTGCCGAGACTCGATACTTGCTGCGCCAATCGTGCTGGACCTTGCGCTCTTTCTCGATCTGGCCCAGCGAGCTGGGATTAGAGGGGTGCAGGAATGGCTTTCCTTCTATTTCAAATCACCGCAAACAATACCGGGGCTTTATCCGGAACACGACATTTTCATCCAATTGATGAAACTGAAGAACACGCTTCGCCATCTGCGAGGCGAAGATCTGATAACCCACCTGGGTCTTGAGTATTACGACTGAAAGGGCCCGCTCGCTTTCTTCGTCGGCCCGCCTGGTTCCCGGCGATTAGTAATCCTCTGCTGGTGAAAGTTAAGGTCAATGGGCGGCGTCCCGGGGACGATCT
>JBDUCF010000090.1:0-8873 GCA_040003545.1 Pyrinomonadaceae bacterium
GCGCCCGCAACTGGATTCTTGTAGTAAGGGCCGATCTCTTTGAAGCCTAATGAACGATAGACGCCTACGGCTGTCTGCATCTTAGGCGGCAATGTGTCCAGACGCACTCGCTGATATCCTATCCGCCGGGCCTCTTCGATGATGGCCTCGGTAAGTTTCCGACCCAGCCCTTGGCCGCGAAAATCAGGGCGTACGAAAAGCCGTTTCATTTCGCAGACTCCTTCGCCAAGCTTCCGCAACGCAACGCATCCGGCTAGTTGTTCATCAACGAAGGCCAGGAGAAGGCAGCCACTCGGGGGTGTGTATTCACCCGGCAGCCCGGCGAGCTCCCGATCAAAGTTTTGAAAGCAAAGATCGATTTCCAACCAAGCGGCATACTCTTCAAAGAGCTGGCGCGCTTGCGTGACGTCTTTTTCGGATTTGGCCTGAAGCAGTTTCATAGGAGAATTCTGTAGCAATCTTTGACTGACTACCGCGAAGCGGTTGCGACCTCCAGCCCAGGGTTGCCTGCGGCTACCCTGGGTATCAAATTTCAACCCGCCTCAACCCCGATGGGGTTGTGTCCTCTTTCCTGCGTCATACCCAACGTAGCCGCCAAGCGGCAACGTTGGGCTGGAGGTCGTAACCGCTTCGCGGTATAGAGTTGCATCGACCCGGGAACCAGACTCAAAACAAAAACAAATCGGGCGATAAACAGAGAGAAGCCCGGCGATTCTGACGAACAGCCGGGCTTCCGAAACTTATCGCGCTGTAGGATTACTAAACGGTGAACGAAGAGCCGCAGCCACAGCCGCCCGATGCATTCGGGTTCTTGAAAGTGAAGCCCGATCCCATCACGCCGGTGACGTAGTCGATCTCGATGCCGTTCAGATACTGAGCGCTGAACATGTCAACAAAAAGTCGCACGCCTTTTTCGTCCAGTACGAAATCGCCCTGGCGCGAATCTTCTTCGATGTTCAGGCTGTATTGAAAGCCCGAGCAGCCGCCCGGCACGACGCGGACGCGCAGGCCCGCAGTTTCCGGTAGACCTTCTTCGCTGGCCATAAACTTCTTGATTTCGCCTACCGCCGGGTCTGTGACGTTCATCGACATCGGGGGCGCGTTTGTCGCCGGCGCATTGTTTACTTCCGGGATAGTAGTTGTAGCTGACATTAGTGTTTCTCCTAAATTCCTATAAAGAATGCGAATGCCTTTTGATCTTCGAGCTTCGAAAACCCAAGAACGATCGATTTCAATCTTACTGAGATTTGCCCAAAACGACAAGCTCAGGTTTCATCGCCTCTATGGATACTTGCCGCGCAACCTCTTCGGCCACATGTCTAAAGGCCTGCGCTTGGGGTGATTCCGGCGTGCTAACCACTACGGGCACGCCTTTATCTCCACCTTCGCGTACTTCGATTCCCAGCGGAACGGAGCCGAGGAAAGGCACGCCATATTCGTCGGCCAGGCGCTGGCCACCGCCTTCGCCGAAGATGTTGTAGCGATTGCCGGTATCAGGAGCGATGAAATAACTCATGTTTTCTATGATGCCAAGCACCGGCACCGCGACTGTCTCGAACATCCTGAGCGCTCGCCGCACGTCAATCAGCGCGACTTCCTGGGGCGTGGTTACCAGCACGGCGCCCTGCACCGGAACCAGTTGGGCCAGGCTCAACTGCACATCACCAGTGCCCGGCGGCATATCCACAATCAGGTAATCGAGCTCGCCCCACTTCACATCCGACAGGAACTGTTTCACTAATCCGTGCAGAATTGGACCGCGCACGATCAGCGGTTTATCGCCGGGTTGCAGAATGGCCATTGACATCAGGCGCACCCCGTACGCTTCGATCGGGATCAGCTTGTTGCCTTCAACTTCCGGACGCGCCTGGCTGGCGCCGAGCATGATGGGCACGTTTGGTCCATAGACATCGGCGTCCATCAAACCCACGCGCGCACCATCAAGCGCCAGCGACACTGCCAGGTTCACCGCCACAGTTGACTTGCCGACGCCGCCCTTACCTGAAGAGACGGCAACGATGTTGCGCACGCCTTCGATGGAAAGCTTTTCTCCGATGCCCCGACCCTTCGGCACGTCTGCATCCATCGTCACTTTAACGGACTGCACTCCCGGCAAGGCGGTGACCAGCGACTTCGCTTCGCCTTCCATCTGTTCTTTCACGGGACACGCAGGCGTGGTCAGCACAATACGAAATGAAACATTGCCATTGTCAATCTTCAGGTCCCTGATAAAGCCAAGCGTGACGATGTCTTTATGCAGATCGGGATCCTTGATCTGCCGCAGCGTCTGCAAAATGAGTTCTTCTGTTAACTGAGACATAGTGTTCGAATTATTCGATGTGGAGTAGGACAGGCATTCCTGCCTGTCACGTTCAGGTGCTTACCTTGCGCGCGAGGAAGAATAAGTTACAGACAAGAATGTCTGTCCTACATTTGTGCTCGCTTTAAAGATGAATTATGCCGCAATGTATCTGCATTGTCGAACGAACGCAGAATCCACAGATTAGACAGATGACACAGACGAAGACAACTCAGCTCATTTGATCGGTTGAAATCTGCGTAATCGGTGTAATCTGTGGATGCATGATCTATCTCGACAACAATGCAACGACGCGCGTGGCTCCGGAAGTTTTCGACGCGATGCGGCCTTACCTGACAGCGCTCTACGGCAATCCTTCTTCGGCGCATACGTTTGGTCGCAATATGCGCATTGCGGTCGAGCACGCTCGCGAGCAGGTTGCCGAGTTGCTCGGCGCCGCGAACGCAAACGAAATTGTCTTCACCTCATGCGGCTCGGAATCTGACAACTGGGCCATCGGCGGCTTTCTGGAGCAGAACCCAACCAGGCGTCACATCATTACTACCCGAGTCGAACACGAAGCCGTGCGCAATCTCTGTGCGCATCTGGCGGAAATCGGCTGCGAAGTAACGTGGCTGGAAGTTAATCAGAGCGGCGAGCTGGATCTTGAAGACCTGCGCCAGGCCCTGCGCCGCGACACGGGATTAGTTTCCATAATGATGGCCAACAACGAGACCGGCGTCCTCTTTCCCGTGGAAGAGATTGGGAAAATCATTCGCGAGAATTCCAACGCAATATTTCACGTTGACGGTGTGCAGGCAGTGGGCAAGCTACCAATCAATTTGGGTGCATGGCCAGTCGATCTGTTTTCCCTCTCCGGCCACAAGTTCCATGCCCCAAAAGGTATCGGCGCTCTTTATGTTCGCGACGGAGTGAAGCTGCCGCCGTTTATCATCGGTGGAGGACAGGAGCAAGGCCGTCGTGCCGGCACCGAAGCTGTGCCGTACATCGTGGCACTTGGCGCCGCTTGCGAGCTGGCAAAGAATTTTGGGGAACAAGCTAACATTCTGGAGCTGCGCAACCGGCTGGAGGACCGAATTCTGGCAACCATTCCCAACGCGACATTGAACGGAACCCCGGATCGAAACCAGCGCCTGCCGAATACGGCCAACATATCCTTCGAATACATGGAAGGCGAAACCATTCTAAGGTATCTGGACGAAACCGGCATTTACGTTTCCACCGGCTCGGCCTGCAACTCCGACAGTTACGACGTTTCCGCAGTACTGAGCGCAATGAATATTCCCATTACGGCCGCGCGAGGCTCGATACGCTTTTCTCTGGGACGCTACAACACCACTGAGGAGATTGAGTACACGATGAGCGCATTGCCGGGAATCATCAAGCAGCTGGCCGAACTGTCCCCGTACCAGGAGGAATTGAAGGTATCAGATTCAGGCAAAATGTGATCCTTGGACATGGAAAGAGCGGGGGCAAGCCCACCTTCCGGACTGCAAGTAAACTGTGTTGAGTCAGATCTTGAATATGGAAGCTCAAACCGCGAATACTTGCAGTCAGGAAGGTGGGCTTACCCCCGCTCTTTATTTGGAATTTGTTAACTCCGGAAGGCAGGAGTGCTTTTGATGCCGTGTCTTTACTGCTACAATTTCCCATAGCATTTCAGCGAACGATTACCGATCGAGAGATCCACACGCCCATGTCCCCAAATCAGGATAGCGCCGGACCGCAGCCAGCTGCTCAAATGGGTAGCAAAAGCGAGACATCTCCCCGGGTCAGAGAAGACAAAGTGAGCTTGATGGAGACGGACGATTACGTCTGCGTCGAGCCGTCCGCGCCGCTTTCGGAAGCGATTGAGGTCATGAAGAAAGACGAAGGTGGCTGTGCAATCGTTTGCGAGGGCGACCGCATCGTAGGGATATTCACGGAACGCGATCTGTTGACCAAAGTAATTGGCGAAGACGTTGACCTGAGCACGCCCGTTAGCAAGTGGATGTCGCCGGTTGTCGGCACGCTCTCGCCGGACGCAACCATCGGCGCCGCCGTCCGGATCATGAACGAGAAGAGCTATCGTAATATTCCTTTAGTTAAGGACGGCAAGCTCGTAGGATCAGTTTCGGTTTTTGACGTGATTACATATCTGGCCGAGAGTTATCCCAAGACGACGATGAACCTGCCGCCCATTCCGGCGCAGGTGATGGATACTGAAGAGGGAGGGTAAATGGTGAATAGTGAATAGTGAATGGTGAATAGAAGAACGGCTTTTACCATTTACTATTTACCATTCACCATTTACTTATTACGAGGAAGGGAATCGTCTGCACATGAGCACTGTTATCGAACCACCGGTAGACCAACTGGAAAAACATTTTGAAGAACTGGAGACCGTAACCATACGCTTCGCCGGCGACTCCGGCGACGGCATGCAGTTGACGGGTACCCAGTTCACCAATACTTCCGCCGTCATGGGCAACGACATTTCCACACTGCCGGATTTTCCGGCGGAGATTCGCGCGCCGGCCGGCAGTCTTCCCGGTGTCAGCGGATTTCAATTGAACTTTTCCAGCCAGGACATTCGCACGCCGGGTGATCAACCGAACGTGCTGGTCGCGATGAATCCGGCGGCCTTGAAAGTGAACCTTGGCGATCTGGAAGAGGGCGGCACGCTGATCATCAATACGGACGAGTTCACGAAAGAGAACCTGGCCCACGCGGCCTATCAATCAAATCCGCTCGAGGACGGCACTCTGAAAGGCTATCGCGTTCACAAACTTCCGATTACGACCCTGAACATGAATGCGTTGAAGGGCACCGTGCAGCTCTCGCGCAAGGAAATGGACCGGTGCAAGAACTTTTTCGCGCTGGGCGTGCTCTACTGGCTCTACGACCGGCCGATGGAAAACACCATCAAGTGGATCAACGCCAAGTTCGGCAAGAACCCGGAGCTGGCAAAAGCCAACGAGATTGTTCTTAAGACCGGATACAACTTCGCCGATACAACCGAAGTTTTCACGACGCACTACACAGTCAAGAAGGCGCAAATTGCTCCCGGCAAGTACCGGAAGATCACCGGCAACGAAGCTACGGCGATCGGCTTTGTGGCCGCGTCACAGTTGGCGGGACGCCCGTTGTTCTACGGCTCGTACCCCATCACGCCGGCGTCCGATATCCTGCATGAGCTGGCGCGCCACAAAAACTTTGGGGTGAAAACTTTCCAGGCGGAAGATGAAATCGCCGCCGTCTGTTCAGCGATTGGCGCGTCCTTTGCCGGACATATTGGACTGACAGGCACATCAGGGCCGGGCGTGGCGCTGAAGCAGGAAGCCATCGGCCTCGCCGTCATGACTGAGCTGCCCATCGTAATAATTAACGTCCAGCGCGGCGGGCCCTCGACTGGTTTACCGACCAAGACCGAGCAGGCCGATCTTTTCCAGGCCGTGTGGGGACGCAACGGTGAGTGCCCGGCAATTGTGGTCGCTCCTTCGACACCGGCCGATTGTTTTCACATGGCCATCGAAGCGGTGCGGCTCGCCTTCAAGTACATGGTGCCGGTCTTTTATCTCTCCGACGGTTATCTGGCAAATGGCGCCGAGCCCTGGGCCATTCCGGAAATCGCCGACCTGCCGAAGATCGACATTAAGTTCACGACTGATCCAACCAACTTCATGCCATACGCCCGCGACGAAGAAACACTATCGCGCCCGTATGCCATTCCGGGAACTCCAGGGTTGGAGCATCGCGTTGGCGGCATTGAAAAGCAGCACATCACCGGCAACGTTAATTACGATCCGGAGAATCATCACTTCATGGTTCTTTTGCGTCAGGAGAAAGTTGATCGCGCCGCCAATGAAATTCCTCCGGTGGAGATTTTCGGGGAAAAGACCGGCAGGGTCCTGGTGTTGGGTTGGGGATCGACGTACGGCTCGATCACAACGGCAGTAGAAAAACTGCAGAAGGAAGGCAAGAGCGTTTCAGCCGCGCATCTGCGTTATCTGAATCCTTTCCCGAAAAACCTGGGCGAAGTGCTGAGCGGATTCGAGACGGTGATTGTGCCGGAGATGAACCTGGGCCAGCTCTGCACCATGATCCGGGCGAAGTTTCTGGTTGATGCGGTGGCCTTCTCGAAAGTTAAAGGCCGGCCATTTCAGATTCGCGAGATAGTGCGCAAGGTTGAGGAGTATTTATAAGTGGAAACGTCTACATCGTTGCGGGCGAAATTATGGGCCACAGATGAACGCGGATTAGCACGGATTAGGAGCAGAAGCAGGGAGCAATAATGGAAACACAAGGTAATGGCACAAGCGGAAACGGCAACGGCAGCAATCCTTTTCCGGAGTCGAGCCTCTCGCCGCAAAGTGACGAAGGCACGTCCAGCTCGAGCGGCGTCGCGCCGGTGAAATTAGCGAAGGCAGACTTCGTTTCCAACCAGGAAGTGCGCTGGTGTCCGGGCTGTGGTGACTACGCCATCCTCAACAACGTGCAGAAGGTGATGCCCGAGTTGGGAATTTCGCGCGAGAAGATTGTGTTCGTTTCCGGCATTGGTTGTTCGTCGCGATTTCCCTACTACATGAACACCTATGGCTTTCACAGCATTCATGGCCGCGCGCCCGCGATTGCCACCGGCATCAAAGCCGCAAATCCCGAGTTGAGCGTTTGGGTAATAACCGGCGACGGCGACGCTCTTTCAATTGGCGGTAACCATTTCATGCACGCCATCCGCCGCAATCTGGATCTGAATTACATCCTTTTCAACAATCGCATCTACGGATTGACCAAGGGCCAGTACAGTCCGACGTCGGAGATGGGCAAGAAGACCAAGTCGACGCCGATGGGCACGATTGACTATCCAATCAATCCTCTTTCCCTCGCTATTGCCAGCGAGGCAACTTTCGTGGCCCGCTCAATCGATATCGACGTCAAACATCTGGGCGGGATAGTCCAGGCGGCAGCCAAACACAAAGGCATATCGTTCGTCGAGGTTTACCAGAACTGCAACATCTTCAACGATCATGCGTTCGATTCGTTCGCCGAGCGAAGTGTGCGCTCCGAACGCGTCCTCTATCTGGAGCATGGTCAGCCGATGATCTTCGGCAAGGATCGCACCCAGGGCATTCGCATGAACGGCGCGCATCCGGAAGTAGTCACCATCGGCGAGAATGGCATTACGGAAAACGACATTCTGGTTCACGACATTTATCTGCAGGATCCTTCGGTAGCATTCATGCTGGCGCGCATGGAGCAGCCGTCCTTCCCGCAGCCGGTGGGAATCTTCCGCGCCGTCGAGCGCAAGACTTACGAAGACATGATGACGGAACAGATCGACGCCTCGATTGCGAAGTTCGGGCCTGGCAGTCTGGAAAAGCTAATCAACAGCGGCGACACCTGGGTGGTGGAATGAATTTCGAATTTCGGATTTGAATAGTTGAATAGAATGACTCCAGTAAGAATTAAGCCGCGGACGAGAATTCCTCAAAATTCGCAACCCGAAATCCGCAATCCGAAATCTGAGGAGCGAAGCGACGAATGATTTGTCCTTCCTGCGGCCATGAAAATATAGAGGGCACGGATCGCTGCGAGAACTGCCTCTCGTCATTCCGCGATCTCGATGTGCCGCGCGTGGATACGGCCGCCGGGTTGGCGCGTTCGGTGATGGAAGACGACCTGCGCCGGCTTCATCAGGAAGAAACTTTGTTTGTTAGTCCCGAAACCCCGGCGCGTGAAGTCGTTCGCCGCATGAAAGAGGCGCAGACAGGATGTGCCCTGGTGCTGGATGGCGATCAGTTAAAGGGAATCTTCACCGAGCACGACGTGCTCTGCAAAATGACGGGCGCGGCGGCTGTGGCTGTGGACGTAGAAGTAAAAACGTTAATGAGCCCGAATCCCGAAACCCTGCGCGAGACTGATTCGATCGCCGCGGCGTTGAACAAAATGTCGCTCGGCCGCTATCGCCACCTTCCCATCATCAAGAAAGACGGCGGCTATTCAGTAGCCTCAATCAAGTCTGTCCTCAACTACATCGCCCAGGAAGAGTGGTAAGGCGACACAAAGCTCTTTCCAGACTGTCCACTGTTGCTATAGAATTCTTAATAACGATGTCGACAGCAAAAGAACAAATTACCGAGCTTGTCCAAAGGCAGCCTGACGATAGTTCCTATGACGAAATCATCCGAGAGCTTGCCTTCGACTTGATGGTGCAGCGCGGGCTAAAGGACTCAGACGAGGGCCGCACGATTACCAACGAAGAGATGCGGCGCCGGATAAACATTTGGCTGAAATAAACTGGACTGAAGAAGCACAAGCCTGGCTCAGGGATATCCATGATTACATAGCACAGGACAACAAGGATGCTGCCGCGCGGACCGTCAGTGGGATTTTTCTAAAGACCCAACTCCTCAAACAGCACCCGAGAATCGGACATCAGTACGAAGCGGCCGCTCCGCGCGAAGTTCGGATTCTCCTTTACGGACATTACCGCATCGCCTACCTGATCGGACCAGACGACAATATCGATATTCTTGGTGTGTTCCATGGAGCACTCAACATAGATCGGTATCTC
>JBDUCF010000441.1:0-2648 GCA_040003545.1 Pyrinomonadaceae bacterium
GAGATGTATTCACCCTCCGGCAAGCGCCTTCATCTAAAACTCGATGAGCCCTTTGCGATCTATTCGCGGACCGCATTCGATTCGTATCTGTGTGAGCGTGCCAGGGAAGCGGGTGCGGCAGTTTTATCTCAAAAGATTTCTGCAAGAGGACTCAAAAGGACCCAACAAGGTTGGATTGCCTCAGGCCGGAGCGGAGCTGAATGGAAGGGAACAATGTTGATCGGTGCGGATGGCGCAGGCAGCGGCATAGGCCGAATGCTTGCAGGACCACTGCCCCCGTCCGAAATGGAAGTCGCTTTTGGGTATCGCGCACCGTTGCCGGAGAGTGGGAACGCACCAACGGCCGTCGCTTTTCTGCCAGGATGGGTTGGTTATGCCTGGGCTTTTCCCCGCGTGGATCACATCTCTTTTGGCATTGCGACTACCCAAGATGCTTTTGAGCATCAGCCCCTAGACAAGCTGCTTTGGGATTTCATGCTCGGATACTACCGTCAGCGTGAAGATCCGAAGGCGAATCTATGGGCCAGCCGCAAAAGTGATCAAACGCGCGATGAGCGAATTAGAAACCTGCTGACAAATACGGCAGAGCGCTATGCCGCACGTATTCCAGGCCTCAATGATAAGACGTGGGACACGAGGCGCGTTTGTAATGAAGGTTGGGCGCTGCTCGGAGACGCGGCCGGCTTTGCCGATCCAGTAACCGGCGAAGGAATTTATTACGCCTTACGTTCAGCGGAGCTGCTTGCCGAATGTTTTCTTGCCGGCACGCCTCTGGACTATGAGCAACGCTGGCGGCATGACTTTGGCCGCGACCTTAAGCGGGCCTCGCAGATGCGTCGTCGATTCTATGGCAATTTCTGGGGAGCGCCGTTCACTGAAAGAATGATCGAGTTGGCGCGGGGACACCGTGGCATCAAACGCGTACTGGGCGATCTTGTCGCCGGCGAGCAAGGATACGTTGATCTAAAGAAAAAGCTTGCCCGGAATGCGCTGAGGCCCGTGTAGAATGCCGGTTACTCTGTTAACGCCTCAGGGCGCTAGACGCGCGATTGACCAGCTGCCACCAGCCTGTCGCTCATACAGAATTCGGTCGTGAAGACGACCCGGACGTCCCTTCCAGAACTCGATTCGTTCCGGCCCAACGCGATAGCCACCCCAATGATCCGGACGCTTTACGGAACGTTCACGGTAAAGCTCATCTAACTCGCGAAAGCGTTGCTCAAGCACCTCTCGGCTTTCGATAGGCTGGCTTTGGGGAGAAGCTAGCGCGCCAATCTGGCTTTCGCGAGGCCGGGTCTGGAAATACTCGTTAGACTCGGCAACCGAAGTCCTTTCAACCCTTCCCTCAACGCGCACCTGCCGCTCCAGCAGGGGCCAGTAAAAAACCAGCGCGGCGAAATGGTTTCCATCGAGGTCGCGTGCTTTCAGACTCTTATAGTTTGTGAAAAACACAAAGCCTCGTTCATCAACTTTCTTCAGAAGCACCAACCTGGCTGAAGGCTTTCCTTCTCTTGTACACGTAGCCAGAGTCATCGCCTCAGGCATAGCAATCCCCGCTTTAACGGCATCGTCGAACCACAGTTGAAACTGTGTGATGGGACTGCGGGCAACAATCTTCTCGTCCAGCGTTTCCTTCGGCTGAGAGTCCGTAGATTTTTCCATAATACTCAGATCAGTCGATTGAGGCGTGGGTATAGGGTGCCAGCCGCTGTCGTAATTCTGTGGGAATTGGAACAGTTTCAAAGGTATCACGCCGAACAGCGGCGAGGACGAAATGAGCATCCGCGACAAGAGAGTCTTCGCCTTTGCAGCGCACTTCAAAGTTCAATACCATCGACTTGTTTCCAAACCCGCCGACGTAAACCGAAACCTCCAACAAATCATCCAGCTGCGCCGCGTGACGGAAATCGCATTCGAGATGTACGCGCGGCAGCCAAATGTCCAGTTCGTCAAACATGACACTGTATGGTAGTCCCACGGCGCGGAATAGCTCCGTCTCCGCGAATTCGAAAAATCGAATGTACGCGCCGTAAAAGATAATGCTCGCGGCGTCAACGTCGCCCCAACGCACGCGCTCTTCGATTGTGAATTTGCTGTGCAACAGACCTCACATGAAAGACGATAATAAGCCACAGATGAACACTGAGCAGAACGGATTCAAACAGCGAAGGGAGAAATAGCCGGAGTTTAAAAGACTCATCCGATAAGTCAGAAAATCAAATCCTTGAGAATCCGCGTTTATCTGTGGCTGCTCTATAAGTGTTCGGGCATTACCCTGTAGGTTCGAGACAAAAAACACGGAGGGCGCGCCCGCCCTCTGTAATTGTCCCAGCCACTGCAGTCGCGCGGGCGAGATGAGCAGCTCTGGCGGAAAGAATGGCGGGCAACCACACCCCGCGTCCAGCAATGCGCCCTGGCAGAAGACTACGCTTCCACATCGCGCAAAAACTTCACCAGTGCCCGGTTGAACTCTTCTGGGTTTTCAATATTTGAAACATGCCCGGCACCTTCGATGATTTGCAAGCGTGAGCCGCCAACCTCGCGGTGCATGACTTCCGCATCTGCTACAGGTGTGAGCGCGTCTTCGCTGCCGACCATAATTAATGTGGGAGCGATAATGCGCGACAGGAAAGAGGTCTGGTCCTGAC
>JBDUCF010000442.1:0-2647 GCA_040003545.1 Pyrinomonadaceae bacterium
GCTCGGCCCGGATGGCGAGCGGGATAGTTTCCTGCGGGCCGGCGCACTCGAGCCGGAAGTCGTCGCTGAGGCTGTGGTAGTGGGGCTTGCCGAAGAGCGCTTCCTGATTCTGCCGCACCCGGAAGTCGCGGAATACTTGCGCCGTAAGGCGGGCGACTATGATCGTTGGCTGCGGGGCATGCGCCGCCTGAACGCGCAAGCTCTAGGATTTACTCAGCAGCCAAAGACTGTTCAATGATTCTTTTCGCCACAACCATTTCCCACCAACGAACTGATCGATGACGGAGAAGCGTTGCCAATGGCGATGGACGCCCAGCCGCGCCAGCCGTAACTGGTCAGAATCACTGGCCCTTGATGAAGTCGCGTAGGTATCCGTTAATCAACGCCGGCTTCTCGTGAATGACCCAGTGTGTTCCGTCCGGTATCCGCTTGATCGTCAGATTCGGAACGAACTTATCGAGGCCATCGAGGTTGCCGGTCAGCAAGGCAGTGTCCTTCTCGCCCCAGACGACGAGCGTCGGCACCTTCACCTCGAGCGATCCCAATCCGGCTGCGAAGTTTATCGCTTGCTTATCCTCTCCGGCCGGTGGACCAACACGCGCGGCCCGGTAGTAATTCAAACCACCGGTCAGCGCCCCAGGCTGCGACCATGCCTCGATGTACGCCTGCTTGTCCGCTGCGGTGAACACACCGGTCTTCAAGCCTTCTCCTAAAACTACCTCCACTAAGGTTGCGTAGTTGTTCGCCGAAAGAGTTTGCTCAGCCTGAGCGCTGCGGAACATGATCATATATTGACTGGCTTTCTGTTGCGCCGGGTTTTCCTTCAGCTCGCGCTGGAACACGGCCGGATGAGGCGCGTTGATGATCACCAGCTTTTCCAGAAGATCGGGATGCGCTATTGCAAACGCCCACGCGACCGCGCCGCCCCAGTCGTGCGCTACCAGGATGAACTTTTTGTGACCCAGCTTTTCGGCGAGCGCTCTTAGATCTTCAACCAGGTATTTGATTTGATACTGCTCGACCTCGGCAGGTTTTGAAGAAAGGTTGTAGCCTCGCATGTCGGGAGCGACCGCCTGATAGTCACGACCGAACTCAGCAAGTTGATTCGTCCATTCGTACCAGAACTCGGGGAAGCCGTGCACAAACATAATCAACTTCCCTTTTCCCGCCGTTACATAGTGCAAACGCTGTCCATTGACTTCCACGTATTCGTGTTTGAGCATCGGCGCTTTCGCTTCCTTCGCGTTGCTTTCTTTTTTGCCCGGAGGCTTTTGTTGTCCGTTGGCGCAAACGAATAAGAGGGCCGGCACGAATGCGGCGGAGATGAGCCGCTTCATGATTGTTAGCTGGTAGTGCTTCACTACTTTGTGCCGGTTTTATTTGTGGCCGTTTCCATGTGTAGCGAGATAAACCTTTGACTGCTGGCCCACGATGTCAATCAGGTTGCCTATCGCCAGGTTCACATCAATAAGGTGCAAGCCCCAATCGGCCAGAACTATCCGGTTAACCACCACGTCTCCCGTGATGTCGTCAGTCCGGGAGTCTGACGGGTCGCCATGTACAGTGATCGCCAGATACGAACCCTTTTCATTTGAAACGCACTCAGCGGTCAGCAGGCCGGGCACGCTTACAAAAGGTGTCTCAATCGGTTGCGGCGGATTGACCCAGGGCTTCGGATTCATCTCAGCGGTTACGACGCCGCTACCACGCGACCCCAGATAGGCGTGCAGTACGCCGCTCCCGCCAGCCAATGCTGCCGGGTTGGTGCAACCGGAAACCATATTTTCTTCTGGCACTTTCCCGAACCGGCTATTCGCAGGCGGCGGCGCATTGGATCGGAAGGAAGCGTAGGTGATGACGCATCCGGTTTGCTTTGCAGAGTGGCAGAGTGGCATATGCTGAAAGGCGCCACCTACGTCTTTGCCCCGCGGCACGGGCAAATTCGTTCCCAGTAACAAGGCCGAGATGATGCGCGACTGCACGGCCTTGCCATCGATCTCGTTTTTGATCAGTTGCGTTAGCACCAGGGATCCCTGCGAGTGTCCGATTAAAACCACGCCGCGACCCTGGTTGTCATGTTCCAGGTAGTAGTTCCAGGCATTAAGCACATCGTTGTAAGGGAGGACTCGATCGGCTGCGGTGGGTCTGCCGGCAATGAAGGCACGTAGCGCGGCTAAAGTAACTTGTCGATAAAGCGGCGCGTAGACGCGGCACTGCGAACCGAAGCGCGCAGCCTGGGCGCGGATGACACTCAACTCTTCCGGGCCGGCGACCATGTCGCTGTTGGGTGTCGTGTCGTTGGAAACGGTAGGATAGACATAGAAGCAATCGATCGGTGCTTTCGAATTCGCGGTCCACTTCTCGCGAGTCAGTTTGCCGTTGGCGGCTACGACCGTGGTGGTCATATCAACCGCACAAGCATCCTGCCGCCCTGGACGACACAGCCATGTTTCAGATTTGCTGTAGTCGTTCCTGGCCGGTGACGCGGCGGCAGCCGTAGCCTGGTTTTGCGTTTGGCCCATGGCTGTTGTGACAACAGCCAATCCTGCGGCCAGGAGCGTGGCCAACATCAAAGCAACGATGAAGTTTCGTAACATGCTTCCTCCTATCGCGAGGGTGACCTCCGTGATTTATTGTCGCTTTGCTG
>JBDUCF010000443.1:0-2645 GCA_040003545.1 Pyrinomonadaceae bacterium
TTTGGGTTGGAAAGCGTCAAATTCGGAGGCGATGAAATGAAGAAGGTGATTAGCAATATAGTTTCGCTGGTAATGGTTTTCGCGATTGCCATGAACGCTCTGGCGCAGGAACCTGCGAAAGCGACGCGGCAGCGGCGAATCGTGCCGGAAGCCGGCAAGTCTAACGAGGCGCCGTCAGCAGATGCGGCCGGGGAAAAGCCCAGGACCGCTCCCGACGAAGTGTTCGTTGCCGACGACCCGAAAGCGCCGGCGACAAACGGCTCCAAGCCGGCAGCGTCAGACGTTCCGGCGGACACTCTGGCCAATCGCCACGAGCAGGCGTCGGAGGAAGCGGCGATTGTTCCCTACTACAATAACTTCTTCAGTACCTATCGACTCGGCCCGGAAGACGTTATCTCCGTCACCGTCTTTGGACAGGAGCGATACTCGAGAGGCGGCATCACGATTCCTCCCAGCGGGCGCATTTCGTTGGCGTTAATTCCGGACGGCATCTTCGTCGATGGCAAAACAGTCGAGCAAGTTTCGGAGTCAATCAAGAAACGATACGACGAATACATTCGCGACCCGCAAGTTTCTGTTTCGCTGGACAAGGCAGGCTCGTATCGCTACAGCGTGATCGGGGACGTAGCAGCGCCTGGAATCAGGCCCATGACCCGACGGCTGTCGGTTACCGAAGCGATAGCCGAAGCGGGTGGTGTGCTGCAAACCGGCGACCGCAGCAAGGTTTATGTGCTCCGCAAACAGGCCAACGGAAATCTGGCGCCCATCCCGGTGAACGTCTCGGCGATCTATAAAGGCCGCGCGCCGGATTCGGTTTACCTGGTTCCTGGAGATCAAATCATAGTGCCGGGTAACACTTTCAAGAAGGTGCAGTCTCTTCTTAACTTTCTTCCCGTGCTGAGCTTCGCAAAGATCTTCACTGGCGGAATCTTCTAGCCCGGGACAGTAGCCCTACTGTTAGGGGGGCTTTGAATCAGAAGACATCGATGAGCCATCGCAGATGGCGTCAGACGGTAGCCAGGGGAAAGCGCGTAGCGCGCCGCCCCTGGAACGTATAAGTTAAGTCGTGGGCCCCGGGCGGCAGAGAATCGGAGTCTCGGAATGGAAAACTACATCACGGCGCCCCTTACGGGGCGCCGGAGTCTGATGGGCCTGTGTTTCCAGGGGCGGCGCGCTGGGCGCTTGCCCCTGGCTACCCTCCTTCGCGCCTTTGGCCCTCACCGTGCTGTGTTCACCGTGGCTTTCTTCCTTCTGGTCACTGTTCATTGTTCGTTGCCAACCGCCTCGGCGGCGTGGTCGCGCCAACAGTCAGGCACCATGGCGTGGTTGCACGCAGTCTACTTCCTCAATCAGAACACCGGCTGGGTGGCCGGCAGCAACGGCACGCTGTTGTTTACAAACGATGGCGGTGGATCCTGGCACAAGATGCGGCGGCCGACGGAAGATGCTTTGCGCGATGTCTATTTTTCAGATGAACAAAACGGCTGGCTGGTTTGCGACAGAGAAGTTTTTGAACTCAAGACCAACGATGAACCCCAGACCTACCTGCTCAGGACCACGGACGGCGGAGCAACGTGGCGACGGATTGATCTAAGCGATGCTCATACACGCGTCGTGCGCGCTGTCTTTCGCGGCCAGGGCCGTGGCTGGACCTTTGGCGAAGCCGGCGCCTTGTATGCCACGAATGACGGCGGCGCCAGCTGGGTGCGACAGACCCTACCGACGAAACATCTCTTGCTTGGCGGAGCATTCATGGACGATTCGCATGGCTGGCTGGTTGGGGCCGGAGCCACAATCCTGCAAACCAGCGATGGCGGCGAGACCTGGCGAAGCGGGCTCGTGCGTGGAGAGCAACACCTCAGATTCACGGCAGCCTCTTTTGTGGAGAGTCGTCTTGGCTGGGCAGTCGGCGCTGAGGGCCAGGTGTTTGCCACTACCGATGGCGGGCGCATCTGGTTTCCCCAGGCGTCAGGCGTTTCGGCCGATCTCCTGGATGTGAAATTCGTAAACGCCGCGGAAGGCTGGGCCACCGGGGCGGAGGGTACGCTGCTTCGAACCACCGATGGCGGCGCCCATTGGGCCAGCGAACGCAGCGGTACGGCACTTCCGCTGGAGCGAATATGCTTTACCGATCGTGGACATGGTTGGGCTGTCGGATTTGGCGGCACCATCATCAGTTACTCTTCAGGCTCGTCCTTCCCGCCAGCTCCTCAATTGAACCAGCGCACTGCCAGGTAATCTCGTTTTCCATTTATCGTTTCGGGTAGAAACTTCTGTCACTTTTCAGGCATGAGTTGGCATTAGCGCGCAAGACTATCAGGCAAACTTTCGCTATCATCCGCTTGGTGTAACGCAAACTGTTAGTTTGCGCTTCAAGTTTTGCCCAATTACGGCGAGGAGAGCATTCCATGATCAAGACCCGCGGCTTAACCCACATCCATCTGGTTGTTAAAGACATTAGGCGGTCACTTGATTTCTACAAGTCAGTATTTGGGATGCAGGAAAAGTTCTGGGTCGGCGACAGCCTGGTCTTCCTGAATACACCGGGTTCCAATGACCTGATCACGTTGCACCAATCGGCTGAAGATCAGCCGACGGGGTCCAGCGGCGGCATCCTTCATTTTGGATTTCAACTGGAGAACAAC
>JBDUCF010000444.1:0-2637 GCA_040003545.1 Pyrinomonadaceae bacterium
CGGGGGCAGTTTGCGCGCCTTTGTTTTGCGCGCGCATGATAACACCGTATTCTTAGCCGCAAAACCTATTCTACTTCTCTGCTTCCTCGAGGAGGGTGCGGAGCATCGCTTCGGGCTGTTCGGCCCGCATCAGCATTTCACCAATCAGGAAGCCACTGTAGCCGAGGTCTCCCAGCCTCCGCAGATCGTCAGCTGAATCCAGTCCGCTTTCGCTTATGCAGATTGCATCCCGCGGCGCATATTGAATCAGCCGCGCCGAGGTTCCCAGGGAAACTTCGAAGGTGCGCAAGTCGCGGTTGTTCACTCCGATTAACGTTGCCCCGCAATCCGCAGCCCGCCGCAACTCTTCCTCAGTATGAACCTCGATAAGCGCATCCATGCCCATCTCATCTTCTGCGACCGAGCGTAGGTGCCTCAGTAATGAGTCGTCCATCGCCGCCACGATCAGCAGGATCGCGTCCGCGCCGGCGACGGCAGCTTCATAGATTTGAAACTCATCAACAATGAAATCTTTGCGTAGCAGGGGCAGCGAGACGGCCTGGCGCACCACGCGCAGGTCATCGAGCGAGCCCTGAAAGTGATCTTCTTCAGTCAAAACCGAAATTGCCACAGCGCCACCCCGTTCATAAGCGGCCCCCAACGCAGCAGGATCTACGTCTGTGCGAATTAGTCCGCGCGAAGGCGAGGCGCGTTTTATCTCAGCGATGATGTTTATGCCGGTGTCATTGGCAAGGGCCTCAAGCAGGCGGTGCAGTTTCGTGTGCAGGCGCGAATCGAGCGCTCGCACGCGTAGATCCGAAATCGCCGTTTGCTCGCGAAGGAGCTGCAAACGATCGCGCTTGGTTTCGATGATCTTTGATAAGAAGTCCATTCAGAAACGCGCGGTACCGCGCAAAATGCAAGATGGAGGTCAAGATACCAACTGCGACAGGTCGCCACAGGCGCGAACGCGCACTTCAGGAAGAGTTTGTCCTATTCACCAGTTGCTTCAGCTTATCCAGGGCCTCTCCGCCATCAATGCTTTCCTCGGCCAGCTTCGCTGCCTGACGCAAATCGTCCGCTGTACCCCCGACTTGAAGAGCTGCTGCTGCATTAATAACAACCAGCCCCCTCGCTTGGTCGCGCCGCTCCCCTGAAAGCACATCGCGAATCATAAGGGCGCTGGTGGTCGCGTCGTTGCAATGCAGATGCTCTATTTCGGAGGTTTCGTAACCAAAGTCGTTTGGCTCGACTTCGAATGTCTTGACTTGGCCGCCCTTTGCTTCGGCGACGAACGTACTCCCAGAGAGCGTGATTTCATCCAATCCGTCCCCGCCGTGAACAACCCAGGCGCGTTCGGTGCCCAGCAGAGCCAGCACGCGCGCTATCGGCTGAACCAGTTCCTTTTTCCACACGCCGACAACCTGTCGCGGCGCGTGGGCCGGGTTCGTTAGCGGACCGATCAGATTGAAAGTAGTTTGCACCCCCAACTCGCGTCGCACGGCAGCGACGCGCGCGGTCGCCCCATGATAAAGCGGCGCAAACATGAAACAGATGCCAATCTCGTTCAGACATTGCTCCGAGACGTTGGCAGACGAGGAAACATTTACGCCCAGCGCCGTCAGCACGTCGGCGCTGCCAGTCTTGCTACTGGCTGCGCGATTGCCGTGTTTCGCTACGGGCAGGCCGGCGCCCGCGATTACGAACGCAGCCGCGGTCGATACATTGAAGGTCTTGACGCGGCTTGAGCCCGTTCCCGCCGTATCGACGAAGCAATGATGACGCGAATTCAAATGCGACGCGCGCGCGCGCATTGTTTCGGCCATACCCGCAAGCTCTTCGACCGTCTCACCTTTAAGAGCTAAAGCTACGAGCGCCGCGCCAATCTGCGCGTCGGTAGCTTTTTCGTCAAGCAACGACTCGAGAAACTGCGCCGCCTCTGCGCGCGAGAGGTCCTCGCGGCGGATCAAGCGCCCAACATATCGGCGCAATGGGTTTTCAGTCATCAGCATGTAACGCAAGTTGGTAACTTGCGCAAACGATCACAACTTATCAAGTCGGGCTACATCACAGCTTCAAGAAGTTCTCCAGCAGCCGCTTGCCTTCGGCCGTCATGATTGATTCAGGATGAAATTGAACGCCCTCGAGCTTTAGCTCGCGGTGCCGCAGGCCCATGATCACCCCGTCAGGCGTGGTGGCAGAGACTTCAAGACAGGCAGGCATCGTTTCGCGCTCAACTACCAGCGAATGGTACCGGCCTGCCTTAAACCGGTATTCCAATCCTTCAAAGATTGTCTTGCCGTCGTGACAGATTTCCGTTGCCTTTCCGTGAAATAGTGCCGGAGCACTGACAACGCGGCCGCCATAGACCCTGGCAATGGCCTGATGTCCCAGGCAAACACCGAGGATGGGAACGCGCCCGGCAAACCGCTCAATCACTTTCATCGAGATCCCGGCGTTATCCGGCGTGCCCGGTCCCGGCGAAATCACAATCTTGTCGGGGCAGCATTGAGCTTCGATGTCTTCGACTGCGATCTGGTCGTTGCGACGCACGTCCATCTCCTGCCCCAACTCGCCGAGATACTGGACGAGGTTGTAGGTGAATGAGTCGTAGTTGTCGATGACGAGAAGCATTTTGAGATATTAGATCTGAGATCT
>JBDUCF010000091.1:0-8818 GCA_040003545.1 Pyrinomonadaceae bacterium
GCTCAGAGGTACTGGCTCAGGATAGTGCTCTATTAGTGTGTCTGATGTAGCACTACCTGGCCCCAGCGCGCGTTTCGCATCCACGCGCATTCGAGGTATTATTTGAAGTTTGCGAAGGGCTTCAGATTTCGATCCGTGTGCCCTGGCGCATCTTTAAGGACATGCCAGAAGAAGCTATCGAAGTCCGCGGGGCCCGGGTCAACAACCTCAAGAACATCTCGTTCTCGATCCCCATCAACCAGATGACTGTGGTAACCGGGGTCAGCGGCTCGGGCAAGTCTTCTCTGGCATTCGACACAATTTACGCTGAAGGCCAGCGCCGCTACGTTGAATCTCTGTCAGCTTATGCGCGGCAGTTTCTTGAGCGCATGGACAAGCCTGATGTGGACGAGGTGCGCGGTATTGCGCCTGCGATCGCTATCCGGCAAAAGAACTCGACGCGCAATCCGCGTTCGACGGTGGGCACCCAAACCGAAATCTACGATTACCTGCGGCTGCTTTACGCGCGGGTGGGCACAACGATCTGCCGCGTCTGCGGCCGCGAGGTTCTGCGCGATTCTCCGGAATCTGCCGCCGAGGAGATTTTGGCCACCTTCGCGGAGGGCACACGTTTCTACGTGCTGTTTCCTGCCGGCGCTGGTCTTTACATCCAGCCAAATGGAAACGGCGAGGCCGGCAGAAGGGCGGCCAGGAAGGAAAAAGGAAAGTCGCCCCGCCGTCCGGTCGCGCCCACGCCCCGTCAGGTCATCGTAGCGCACGTGATGAGTCTGATGCAGCGCGGCTTCACGCGCCTATACCATGACGGACAGCAAATAGATCTTAGCTCGCCGGATGACTACACGCGCGACGACTTTGAGAATGTTTATGTTTTGATGGACCGCCTGACAGCGCGCCCTGACCTGCGCGAGCGGCTGGTCGATTCTTTGGAGACATGTTTTCAACAAGGTCACGGTCAGGCAGTCGTAGTAAGCGCCGACGCCGAGGCCCGGCGAATGCGCTTTTCGGAAGCTTTCGAATGCAAGTATGACGGGACAGTGTACGCGCGACCTGAACCACGTCTTTTCAGTTTCAACAGTCCGTTCGGCGCCTGCCCGGTGTGCCAGGGCTTCGGAAATACTATCGGCCTCGACCTCGATCTCGTCATTCCTAATCCGGGCCTTACCCTGAAGGAAGGCGCTATTGACCCCTGGACAAAACCGCAGTTCGATTGGGCCCGCGACGAGCTGAAGGATTTCTCCCGCTCCGAAAAAATTCGCATGGACGTTCCCTTCAGCGAGCTGCCGCGCGGCCAGCAGCGCGCCATCATCGAAGGCAAAGGCGACTGGAGCGGCATCCAGGGCTTCTTCGAATGGCTGGAGACCAAGAAATACAAGCTGCACATACGCGTGTTTCTTTCGAAGTACCGGGGCTACACGCTGTGTCCCGACTGTGGCGGCGGGCGTCTGCGGCAGGAAGCGCGGGACGTGCGGGTTGACAATCGCACCTTGCCGGAAATCTGCGCGCTTTCTATTAAAGACGCGGCTAACTTTTTCGAAGCGCTCGGGCTTTCGACTGAACAGACAGCCATTGCGGATCGCATCCTCCACGAAATTCGCCGCCGCTTGCGATTCCTTCTGGACGTTGGCCTTGACTACTTAACACTCGACCGGCTCGGTTCGACCCTTTCGGGAGGAGAAGCGCAACGCATTCAATTGGCCACCAATCTCGGTTCATCCCTGGTGGGCGCGCTTTACGTTTTGGACGAGCCTTCGATCGGACTGCATCCGCGCGATAGCGAGCGCCTGATCAAATTGCTGCACAACCTGCGGGACATCGGCAATACGGTGCTGGTGGTAGAGCACGACGCCGATATGATGCGCGCGGCGGATCACATTCTGGACATTGGCCCGGCCGCCGGCGAGTTGGGCGGACGGCTGATCTATGAAGGTGACTTTAACGGCTTGCTGGTAAGCGAGAGTTCGTTGACTGCCCGATACTTGCGGGGCGAAGCCGAAATCAAAGAGCCCGCGCAGCGCCGGCAGATGACCAAGCGGCGACTGCTTCTGCGTGGCGCCAGCGAGCACAACCTGAAGTCTATCGACGTCGATCTACCGTTGGAGATGCTGGTCTGCGTGACGGGGGTAAGCGGTTCCGGCAAATCAACCCTGATTCATGACTGCATCTATGCCGGATTGAAGAAGCAGCGCGGCGACTGGCAGGGACACGTCGGCGCTTTTCACAAACTGGAAGGCGGTCAGTATCTGGACGATGTTATTCTCGTCGATCAATCGCCGATTGGACGTACTCCGCGCTCCAATCCGGTTACCTATATCAAGGTTTACGATGCTATTCGCGAGGCTTTTGCCTCAACCCGTGAAGCTCAATCACGCGGTTTCGATCCGTCGCACTTTTCCTTCAATGTTCCCGGGGGCCGCTGCGAAGTTTGCCAGGGTGATGGCACAGTTACCGTCGAGATGCAGTTTCTCGCCGATGTCGAGCTGGTCTGCGAAGAGTGCAAAGGCACGCGGTTCAAGCAACAAATTCTGGACGTGCGCTACCGCAGCAAGAACATCAATGACGTCCTAAGCATGACAGTGCGCGAAGCGATTACTTTCTTTCGCGATGTATCGCGAATTACCAACCGCCTGCGCGTTCTCGATGAAGTAGGGTTGGGCTATCTGCGTTTGGGCCAATCGGCCACGACCCTTTCGGGCGGCGAAGCTCAGCGCGTAAAACTGGCGGCACATCTCTCCAAACGAACGGGGGCGAAAACACTCTTCATATTTGATGAGCCCACCACCGGTCTTCATTTCGACGACATCAACAAATTGCTGGCTGCTTTCCGCGCGCTGATCGAAGCCGGCGGCTCGCTGTTAGTAATTGAACACAACCTCGACGTCGTTAAGACTGCCGACCACATAATCGACCTCGGGCCCGAGGGCGGAGACGCTGGCGGCTATGTTGTAGGAATCGGAACGCCGGCGAAAATTATGCGCGACGAAGGGTCTCATACCGGGCGCTACCTGAAGCGGCACTTGGCGAAATAAAACGGGAATACGGGCCAGAGCTGAGTTGCCACTGTCTCTTGAGTTTCAATAAGCGATCTCAGTCGGTCGTCTGGAAACGGGCCCGTCAGAAGAGATCATGGAAGTGCGGACTAATCGTTATGATCGGAAACCTGCGTCAAGAAGCGCGCACTTCGTACCAGACAACGTAATGGCGGCGATCTGGTCGGTTGAAAGCTGCGGAGGCTGTGAATCGCGACGCCAGGCCTTCGCTAGGAGTCGGGCAATCAAACAGCCGTGAGACGTGCTTATTGAAGCATTGGGAATAGACGGCCCGGCACAAACCAAAGTATTGGGTGGCATCAACTCTAACCCAAATCATATGCAGGGTTAATCGCGGCTCGACCCGTATGATCGGAAAGTTTGGAAAGTTTAGACGATCTACGCGCAGCCGCACGGCGCACTCGCCGTGCCAACCTTCTTACAAGTCGTTCCTACCGGCGAGACGCACGGAGTGCCAATGCAACCACCGTTGCCGGGAAGATCATTTGCATGCCTGGTAGCGCAGACGGCGCCTGTAATTGCGGTTGCAGCAGACACAGCGGTTGGCGCTGAGATGCTAATGACTAAGGGTAAGAGAACGGCGTCGGCGCCGCCGGCGCGGATAAGGTCTCGTCGCGAAATATGCGGCAATCCTCCTGGCCAGTCGATTCCATTTTTGAGAAGCTTGAACTTCTCCAGTTGACCGAGGGCCAGCCACACGACCTTGTCGTCTACCGTCGCTTTCAAATCCCCTTCCAGTTGGCGAGTAATATCCGAGACTGTTCGGCGTCCATCGCAGCTCTTCCAAACCAGCGCCGCGGTATGATTCAGACAGTGGGCCCTATTGTTCTTCAGGTCATAGACCAGGACTTCGTCTCGTAATTGTCTGACTATGAGCTGATCTTTACGCGCCCTGGGAAAACCAGTTCCCGTCGCTTGTTTCATTTGGCTCCTCGGCCAGGTCTGATCTGCTGGACCCCGTTCTATGCTACCCATTCCAGGGAAAGAAAAGGGCTTACCGTAAACTTAATTCTTGCAGAATAGCGTCGGCAGTTTCTTTGGCCTCGCCACGCACGCTTTTTAAAACGCGAGCGCCGCGTACCACTTGCCTCAAGGTAGCAAGCGCCGCCTCTGGCCGGCGTCTCGCGGAAACTGTGTTGGCCAGTAAGGCCAGGACTCCTTTGCCCGGTGAAAGCTCGCGCGCTCGCCACTGCGCACCCTTGCGGTACTCGCTGGCGACCACCAGTCTGACGGGCAAAGGCTTGACGCCTGCAGTTCCTCCGAGATCGGAGACAGGCGTCTTTATTCTCGCCCCGGTGCTCTCGGAATAGATTGCCAGCGGCTTCGCATAAGGATGAACTCGACCCTGCGCGTCTAACACGGCATGCTCGTCAGAATAGTAAGTCGCGCCCTGCCGCACTAACTCAGCCACCAGGGTGGTTTTTCCCGTGGTTGCGCCACCGGGAAGTACGATGGCCTGGTCCCGCCACGCGACCACACCAGCATGAACGAAGACCCGGCGACGCGCTTCAGCCGAAACGTAAAAGTTCAACCCCATCTCCAGTGACTCAAGTGCTGCGTCGAGATCGGTGGTACGCGCCAGCCGGGCGGCATCGAAGTACACCAGGTTGAATCGACGCACGTTTGCCCGCTGACTTTCTCCTCCAACCAGTAGCGAGAACAACATTTCAACATAGGGAGAATGCGACGGAATCCATCCCGGCGGCAATAATTTGATCACCTGCTTCAAAACTGCGGGATCGTTCACGCGCACGCCAAGGCGCAACCCGCAAACTCGAAATGAGATTCCTGCCGCCCATCCAAGGCGGTCAATCTTCGCCATTCAAGAACTAATACGTCTGTAATGAGGCAGTTGTGACACTCTGCTCGTGACCTCCAACTATTATTTATGCCCGATGGCTAACTATCCAAAGCCTGGCGCGTTGACGTTTTTAAATACGCAGGCAGGAGAAACTGCCAATTTAGCATGTCAGTAACCGACTGAGCCAAGATCACTGTAGCATCTAGATCGCAGTCGTGGTTCCTTTCCTTCGAAACGACGTCCCGAAGTTCTCTGGGTTAGAAGCGCGTGTTCCAGGCAGCTTACAAATTCAACTGCTCTTGTAAGCCATTGCTCTTGTGAGCCGTCGCTTCCGATGGCCTTGGCATAGCTGATTCTCATAACTCGCTAACTTCGACTCTTTGCCGGCTTAGCAGCTCTCCTGTGAGACCCGGTATCCGTAAAAGCACCGCGGCAATCTGATACGGCATTCGCGGTGAACGGCCAAAAGCCCCGCGAGTTTCGATGGTGGCCTGGATTGGGTTGCGCCAGTGGTCCCTAAGAGCGCCGATCAATCTTGCCGGATGCGACAGATTGCGAGTGAGGGAGAATGTGAAATCTTCTACGCCGCTCATGCCGGCTCCCGCTGCCCACTGTCGCAGCACTGCCGGAACCAGCCATCGCGGCAGATTCTTTGCGCGTTTTTCCATAGGTGTGCCCTTGACCTCGGCTCCGAGCAGTTGATGGGCCAATCCAATCGTGCAGGCGATCCAGTCAGCAAATCTTGGCGAGCCATTCAGGCAGCGATCCCAGTCAAAATCCGGCGCGCGTGACTCGACCGCAAGAGCGATGTCGCAAAGCCAGAGAGCACGCCATGCTCCGTGCCCCAGGAAATGAAGACATAAGAACCGTAAATGATCTTCGAGGCAAGCCACTCGAATCGGCACCTCACCGAGCGAAACCAATTGGGAACGAAGCAGAACGTCATCCAGGGTTCGTTCGTATTGCTTGTAGAATGAGCTGTGAATCTCCACGCAGTACACGTCGCCCTCGGCGCTTGATCGTAGCGCCGCGGTAGCCGCTTTGCTCTGCCGCGGCGAAACCCACAGGTCGATGTCACCGTAAGGCCGGAATTCGGAATTGGGATAAAGGCGAGCCACGGCCCAGCCTTTCAGCAGCAAAGGTTCGATGCCGGCTGCACGCATGCGGCGGAAAACATCCTGGATCTGCAATTCGTGGATGACCGCCTCCATCGCATGTTGGCGGTAACCCGCCTCAAGTTCGCGGGCTTCAGGAAAATCTGCCAGGTCAGAATCGCGTACGCGCAACCAGCCCAGGGCAGCACTACCCGTTCGTAGAAGCAGCGGCACGACTTGAGCTAAACGCTTGCGTGGCATTTTCAGGCAAGGCGCGTTGCGCCGCCAGCTACGCGAGAGTAGTTCTGCCACGGTCGTACCTGCTGTCAGCGCAGCGCCTTGCTTCGCATCGAATCTCAATTTCAGAGTCATCGCGAGTTTCTTTGTCGTCCGCCGTAGGCTTTAGCCGCACGGAGCCTGCGTAGAAAAAAAGCGCGGGGCAGGGCTGACTGCTCCGCGCTTGGGGGGCGCACAACCGAACCGTTCGATGACCCCTGGCCCGGCGTGACATTGCGTTCGTGAACCAGGGCCCTTCGCCTGCACCAGATTAATCGATCCGGAGCCGCCCGGCTTTGAGGGTTTAACTATTGCGCAGCCATGGCTACGGTGATACGCAACCAGCACTCGGAACATTCGGTACGCAGGTTTTGCCGGTCGGCAATCCCGCGAAAGTCCCACAACAGATCGCCGGCTTCCACTTCGTCGTTTCCCTTAGGTCGTCGATATCCGTGGTGAGGACTAGGAATCTTCCGTTGCATCCGAATACTCTGTCTGGTAATAGCTCGAATAGTACCCAGAATAGTAATCGTCTGATTGCAAATCGACATGATTGAGCACTATTCCGTAAATGTGCGCACCCAATTCCTCCAACCGGTTCTTGACTCTCTGCACTACGAGGCGCGAACTGCGCTCGCTGTGGACCACAATCATCACCCCGTCAAGCAGCGTGGAGAGGATGCCGGCGTCCGCGAACGTACTGGCAGGCGGCGAATCAACGATAATGTAAGCGAATCGATCTCTTAATTCCTCGAGCAGTTGCCGCATCTCATTTGAACCCAAAAAGTCCGCCGGATTGGCAGGCCTGGGCCCGGAGGTCAGGACCTTAAGGGTCGGATGGTCCGCGGGAACATGCCAAAGCGTGCCGATGTCCTGTTGTCCGGACAGGTAGCTGGTCAGGCCCTGGGCGTTCGAGAGATCAAAGTGAAAATGAACGCGCGGCTGGCGCAGATCGCAATCGAGAAGCAAAACCTCGGCGCCGGTCTGGGCAAACGTAATTGCTATACTGACCGCGGTAGTGGTCTTTCCTTCCAAGGGCCGCCCCGAAGTCACCAGGATGCTCTTTGGCGCCCCGCCCGGGGACGTAAACAGCAACGAGGTGCGCAGATGACGGTAGGCTTCCGCAGTGGGCGAGCGCACGTCCCCGGTCAGAGACAAAGCTCTGGATTCCGACTGCCGGCCCTTGAACAACCTTCGACCCTTAGCAGACAAACCACCGCGATGCACCGCCGGAATCAATGCCAGAGTCGGGAGGTGAGTATGCGTGGCGATGTCTTCAACGGACTTGAAAGTATTATCGAGCTGCTGCAGCAGGATGACCAGACCAAGGCCGGCAAACAGGGAAACCATGAATGCGATTGCCACCTTGCCAAAACGCGGCGGCCCAACCGGGGCGGTGGGCAAGGTTGCGAGGGTCGCGATGCTTACGCGGTCCGAATCGTCAGTGGCGTTAATCTCCATCTCCTTCTGACGCTGAAACAACGTCAGATAAAGTTGTTTGCTGGTTTCGATCTGCTGCGTCAGATTGGAAAGCCCAATCTGGTCCTGACTTTGGCTGTTGGCTGCTCCCTGTTCCTTAAAGTAGGCGTCCCTCAATTTGTTTTCGCGCGCCAGCGCGGCATCCAGGCTCGACTTCATCGCTGACACTGTTTCTCTTGCACTCTGATCAATGTTTGCCTTGAGTTCTGCTATTTCGGCATCTAACTTCTTTACCTCGGCCCATTCCGTGGTATAGACCTGCACTAGCGAGGCGCGTTTCTGCTCAAGGTCGCGGATTAGCTTGCGCGTTTCCAGGATGTCTTTACTCTCTCTTACCTGAGGTATCGACCAAACGTCTTTAGCTGCGCGCGCTGATTCATAATTAGCTTCAATGATCTTTCGTTCATTCTCCGCCGCCAGCAGTTGAGCGCTGATAATCCCCAGGCGATCGGATGTAAGGTTGCGACCCTGTCCCTCGCCGAGAGGCAGATTATGCGTCCCGAGGTAGGTAAGCCTAGCTTCTTCCTGCTGTCTGATTTTCAGTTGCAAGTCGGCAACCTGCTTTGACAACGTCTCCGCCGCTGTTTGTGAACCCTTCGTTTCATACTGGTTTTCGTTGGCGATGAAAGTCTTTTGCAGCGTATCGACGACCTGCTGGGCGAGGTCAGGATTCGTATGCGTGAAGCGCAGCGTAACCAGACTGGTATCAACCGCCGGCTCGACCTTCAGGTTGGACAACAACACTGCCACATATGGTTCCAGTTGCGCGGATTGTTCCGGCGTCAGGTCCTCGACCTTCTGCTCGCCCCCAATTATCGAAGGCCCCGGCTTTTTCTCGACGGCACTATTGCCGCTCGGAACGAAAAGTCCGCGGAGACCGGCAATTGGACCCGTGGTCTTTTGGTCCGCGAGGAACGCTGGGTTGTGCTGAAGATCGAGGGCGAGAACTACCTGGCGCATCAACTGCGGGTTGCTCAGCAACCTGATCTGCGTGTTGGTGTTGGTGTAGTCGTAGTTGTTATAGGCCTGATAAACCGAACCGTGCCCGTCTTGTAAGAAGGTGTTCGATTTTGGCTCCAGTCGCAGAGTGCCTACCGCCTCATATATCGAGGGCAGGCTAA